>NZ_JAMXFI010000071.1:0-40088 GCF_025460875.1 Microvirga yunnanensis | reverse complement strand
CGCCGGTGTGGCCTTCGACCGCGCCCTGATCTACGCCACCGGTGGTTTCGCCTTCGCGGACGACGCCACGGGCTGGACCGTCGGTGGTGGTCTCGAGTACGCCTTCACCAACAACCTGTCGGCCAAGGTCGAAGGCCTGTACGTCAACCTCGACCAGGACAACAACAGCATCTTCAACATCGACAACGATGCTGAGTTCGGTGTGGTCCGCGCCGGCCTGAACTTCCGCTTCGGCACCTACTAAGATCCGTCTCCACGGAGACAGACAAGGCCCGGGTCACCCCGGGCCTTGTTGTTTTGGAGTTCCATCAGGCCCGGGTCACACCCGGGCCTTTTTGCTTTATGGCGTCACCCTGGTTTGCGCGTAGGCCGGGACGCGGGACTCGAAATCGGCCAGCCAGGCCACGAGCCTGGGATAGCTCTCGCGCCAGCGGCCCCCGAAGCGCAGGTCGAGATAGCCCAGCGCGCAGGCGAGCGCGATCTGGCCGATGTGGAGCGGCTGGCCCGCCTCCGACAGATGGGCTTCGGCATGGTCGAGGCCGCGGCGCACCTTGTCGGCCTGGTGAGAGACCCATTTCGGCTCATGCCGGTCTTCCGGACGGAAGCGGCCTTCATAGACCTGCAGCAGCGCCGCATCCATGATGCCGTCGGCGAGCGCCTGATCGCGCAGGGCGGAGTACCGTTCCGGGCCGTTCGGGATGATGCCGCCGCCGGCCAGGTGGTCGAGGTAATCCACGATCACGCGGGAATCGTAGAGCACCTCGCCGCTCTCCAGAACGAGCGCCGGGATCTTGCCCAGCGGGTTCTGCTGCCGGATCGAATCCTCGGGATTCAGGGTATCCGCATCGACGATCCGGATGCGATCGGTCAGCCCGAGAATCGAGGCCGAGAGTTTGACCTTGCGGCCGAAAGGCGATGCGGGCGAGGAGCGGAGAACGAGCATGGGTGACCTCTGTTGGAGAAACCGGCAGGAGTCATGACCGCTCGCGTCCCGAACGGCAATCCGCTTTAAGCAGGAGTCCCGAAGGCTTCACAGCGGAAAGCCCCGTAGCCGCCGCGGGACAGGCGCTCGGCGAGAGCCGGCAGCAGCGTCTCGGCCTCCTCCTTCAGGGACCAGGGCGGGTTGAGCACGAAGAGGCCGCTGCCGTTGAGCCGGGACGGGTCGCGCGGATCGTCCACATAGAGCTCGAGACGCAGGCCCGGGCGCGGGCTCTCCGCGTGCAGCCGCGCGGCCAGCGCGTCGACGGGGGCGACCTCCTTGATCGGATACCAGCCGGCATAGACGCCGGTGGGCCATTTCTTGAGCGCGGCGAGCAGCTCCGTCCCGAGCCGGTCGAGCTCGTTCGGCTTCTCGTAGGGCGGATCGATGAGCACCAGGCCGCGCTTCTCCTTCGGCGGGATCAGGGCATGGAGCGCCGTCCAGCCGTCGAGATGCATGACCTTGCAATTCGTGACCGCGTTGAAAGCATCGCTCAGCACCCGGTAGTCGGCCGGATGCAGCTCCACGAACACACCCCGGTCCTGCCGCCGCAGCAGCTCGCGCACCAGGCCGGGCGAGCCCGGATAGATGGTCTCGCCATGGCGCGCGCGCACCTCCGCCACCACCCTCCGATAGGGGGCGAGGATCGCCTCGACCTCGGGCGCGAAGGCTTCCTCGAGGCGCCCGATCCCGTCGACCCACTCCCCGGTCCGCCCGGCCTCGTCGCCGGCGAGATCGTAGAGCCCGATCCCCGCATGGGTGTCGATGACGCGCACCGGCGTCTCCTTGCGCTGGAGATAGGCGAGGATGCGCGCCAGGAGGGCGTGTTTCATGACGTCGGCGAAATTGCCGGCGTGGAAGGCATGGCGGTAATTCATGGTCGTCCTGCGGCCTCAGCCCCGGAAGTGGATCGCATTCGTGGGATCAGCCAAGTGTTCTCTTAGCCAGGTGTTCTTTCAGCCAGGTGCTCTTTTACTCGCGCGCATTGTCCGAGGCGCTCAAGCATCGGACGTGTCATCGACCTCACGTTCGACGCCTCGAGCTGTTGTTTGGGCGCATCTTTTTACGCAAAATCGGCTCCCACGTGTCACGCCCGATGCTCTCAAGCATCGGACCCAAAAGTGGACTTGCACTTTTGGGATCCATCCGATGCTTTCTTCTTGAATGAGAGCATCGGTCAGAACGGACCCAGCGGGCCGCGCCAGCGAAAACCGGATCCACTTTTCCGCCCGATGCTCTAGCGGACCGCCGGCACGGTGATCTCGCCCGCGCGGCAGCCGTCGCGATCGACCTCGGGGCACTGGCGGAAGCCCCGCAGATCCTTGGTGAGGCAGATGCGGATCTCCTGGAAGATGCGTCGTCCGCAGGAAACGGAAACCATGTCGGGACGCAACCCCGGATTGGCCTTCATGAAGGCGCTTTCGATCTCGCTCGGCAACACCTTGGACCGGCTGTTCAGGCCATCGAAACCGTCCGGCACGCGCACGAGGTCCCGCGCCTGCCGGACCGCGCGAAAGTACCCGCCCGGGCTTTCGCCCGTACAGGTGCCGTGCTTGCGCCATTGATAGCGGGCGAGATTGTCGTCCGGGAAAAGGCCCGCGGCATCGGCCATGGCGGCCTGAGGCACGAAGCGGCCATTGGGCTCGCAGAAGCTGGGATAGCCCTGCTCCCGCTGGGGCCAGAGGCCATGGGTCACGAAGCCGAGACCGCTGCCGCTGTCGCATTGCCGGCTCCGGCTGCCGCTGTTCTCGCAGAAGCCGGGCGACCAGGACAGGGCCAGCACGTAGAAATCGAACTGCCCCATCGGGGCGCCCCTCGCCTCCCGGGGGCCCTGGGCCGCGGCAGGAAGGATCGAGAGGAGGAAGGCGCCCGCGACGGCGAGGCACCCGCGCAGGATCAAGGAGCCGCCTGCTTGCAATGGGGCGCGAAGGCATAGTCGCGGTCGAGCCCGTCGACGCATGCTTCCGTGTTCCAGCCGATGCCGATGAAGCCGAGATCCTCGCGAATCGAGAAATTGATCCGGCGCTTGTAGCCGTCGGACACGATCACGGTGCCGGTGCAGAAGCGGCGGGGGATGTAATCGAGACCCCAGGGGCGCCACGCGACTTCCTGCACCCGCTCGAAGCCGATCAGCCTGAGGTCGGAGTTCCAGAATCGGCCCTCCTTCTTGGCGAACCGCGAGCTGATGTTCTGGAGCACGGAGGGATCGGCGCAGGCCGGCAGCGTCGCGTCGAAAGGCTCTTCCCGCCGCTCCGCGGGCGTGATCTCGCGCGCAAGCGCGGGCGCGCTCAACAGCATGCAGGAGATGAAAGCCGCCAGCCACTTCATTGAAAATGCTCCACCAAGTCTTCGGACCGTGCAACCTCGACCATGTGGGCGGCGGCCGCGAAGGTCAAGATCCGCCTACGCTTTAATAGATGGCGTGGCTGTTGAGCATCAGCGGCTGGCCGGCGGAGCGACCCTGCTGTCCGGGAGGAGCATAGGTCTGCTCGAGCGGACGGCCGGGAGGCGGAAGAGGCGCCTGAGAAGTGGACGGGGACGGGCTCCCCCGCGGCGATCCCGCGTTCGGTCCGGGAAGGTCGGCCGAGAAGCCGCCCGCGGAGGAATAGCGGGCCGACGGGGCGACCGGGGCGGAGAAGGTCGGGGCCGGCGGCGGAGGCGCCGGCGGAACGTAGGCCTCCCCGTCCGGAACGTCCTGCTCCAGATCGACCGGGGCGAGGTCGCCGGAGGCCGCCGCGCTCTGGAGCGCCTCGCGGCTGCGTTCCGGGTCGATCCGCGGGGAGAATTTCAGGATCGGCTTGCAGATGCGCCGCTGACCCCGCGGGTCGTGCCGTGCCAGGTCGATGTGGAGGTGATCGTAATGGAAGGCATCGGAGCCCGGACCCAGCACCGTGGTGAAGTAGCGGCACGCGCCGACGAAGGCCTCGCGCAGGAATTCCTGCTCGGCTCCGTTCCCTCCCCGCCAGCCCTTGACCACCGAGACCTCCCGGCCGTCGGCGAGCACGAAGGCCATCACGTCCATGGCGTTGCCGAAGGCGTGCTCCGACACCTTCGCGCCCATCTGGTTGTTGCGGGGGCGGCACGAATACGAGCCGGCTTTGATGTCGGCCAGCGGCACGCCGAAATAGAGTTCGGCCGCCGGTCTCACGATCTCGTCGAGCCATGTGTCGATCTGGGGAATGATCGGGCAGGCCAGCGTCACCTTCGATTTCAGCCCCACCGCGCCGTTGTTGAAGGCAGAGACCTTGAACGGGTGATCCATGCCGCAGACGCCGGGCCCGTCGATCTTCGAGCTGAGGGCCATGTAGGCGGAAGGCTGCACCAGGCGCTGGGACAGGCAGGCCTCTTCGGCCTGGGCGCGCCACGGCTCGCGCTGCTCGAACCGGAACAGCCCGCAACCGGTAAGCCCAAGCCCGACGAACGATAGGGCAATAAACGCAACTAACCCACGACGCATGGGGCGAGACTGCCCCAACACCGTAAACATCCCGTCAATGGCAGGCGACGGGTTCGGGAGCCCGAGCGATTCGGGCTTTTCGGGAGTCGTGCTGGAACCATGATCCAGCCCCTCCGGGGGTGCGACAGAATCGAGCAGGAACTTTTTTCGTCCGAAACGACGCAGGAATTTCGGTCGAGGTTAAAAGGATTTAACGTCTTGTTAACGATTACATCGGCGTGCGCCGCGCCTGCTGCTCGCGGTCGGAGCGCTTCTCAGGATCTCGCGGGTTTGATAGGGTGCCTGTCCATTCAGATAGGGGATTAACCCCTTCAGAAAGAGGGGCTCCGATGAACCTGACATCGAACCTGGACTGGGCGTCCAAGCTCAACATCGCGGCGGTCTGCGTTTCCTTCTCGTTCATCTGCGCCGTTTTCACGGGCCTTCTGTAAGCGGGCGCCGATCGCCACAGGCGATACCCCCACCGATCGAGCCATTTGAACGCTGCCGCCCTCGGCGGCGTTTTTCACGAGTCGGGACAGGGCACTTCCGTGATGGTCCAGGACATCACGTTGACCTCCATCTGGCACTGCGCCAGCTTGGGTCCCTCGGCCGTCTTGAGACAGACTTTCTCCCCCACGGCGAACATCCTGCCCTGAGCGCGGCAATAGCAGTCGAGCGGGTTGTGAACGGGCGCCTGCGCGGTCTGCGACGAGGGCGTCTCGTGGCCGAGGACCGGGGCCGCGGCGACGAGGGCGAGAAAGACAACGACGCCGCGCATGGGACGCCTCCGTGGTCGTTTCACGGTCGATGCTCATCCCGCCGCAAGGTCCCGTCAAGGGCCGATCAACGCCACCTTTCCACGGCCCGGTCGTCAGCCTCCTTGGCATCGACCCAGGTTCCGACCGTTCCGTCCTTGAGGTGCTCGCGCTTCCAGAACGGCGCCTGGGTTTTCAGGTAATCCATCAGGAAGGAGGCCGCCTCGAAGGCAGCCTGGCGGTGGACGCTGGCCGTGACGACGAGGACGATCTCCTCGCCGGGAGCGATCCTGCCGAAGCGGTGAACGATCGTCAGGCCCAGGAGCGGCCAACGGCTTGCCGCCTGATCGGCGATGCGGCCGATCTCGGCTTCGGCCATGCCGGGATAATGCTCGAGTTCGAGGGCCGCGAGCCGTCCCCCTTCGTCCCGGCACAGCCCCGTGAAGGCGACGACGGCCCCGATCTCCGCTCTCCCCCGGGTCAGGGCTGCGGTCTCGGCGGCGGAATCGAAGGGCTCGGCCTGGATGCGGATGGTGAAATCCATGGCGTTGCGGCTCCCCGGCGGGAGCTAGCCTCCCGTCATGGGCGGGAAGAAGGCGATCTCCCGGGCGCCCTCGATCCGGGCCTCGGGCTTCACGTGGACGTGGTCGATGGCCGCCCGGACGACGCCTTCGTTCTCGAAGGCATATGCATATTCCTCGCCCCTGCCCTTCAGCCAGCGCACCAGATCGGCCACCGTGGCGATGCCGTCCGGCAGCACCACCTGCTCGTCCGTCCGGCCGACCCGCTCCCGCACCCAGGCGAAATAGACCAGCTTCATGGCGCTAACCCTCGTCCACGAGGTGATGGATTCCGTTCTTGAAGTAATCCCAGCCGGTATAGATCGTCAGGATGGCAGCGATCCACAGGAGGATCGTGCCGATGAGGGTGTTGTTGGGCAGCACCGTCTCGCCCGCCGGTCCGGCGATCAGGAAGCCGAGGGCGACGAGCTGGAGCGTCGTCTTCCACTTGGCCACCCGGCTGACGGGCACGCTGACCTTCAGCTCGGCCAGGAATTCGCGCAGGCCCGACACCAGGATCTCGCGGCAGAGGATCACGATGGCGGCCCACAGGGCCCAGCCCTTGATGGTCCCGTCGGCCACCAGCATGAGCAGGGTCGCCGCCACGAGAAGCTTGTCGGCGATGGGATCGAGCATGCGACCGAGCGCCGATTGCTGGGCGAAGGTTCGCGCCACGTAGCCGTCGAGATAGTCGGTGATGGCCGCGATCGCGAAAACCGCCAGCGCGAACCAGCGGGACCAGTGGTCCTCGGGCCAGAACAGGAAACCGACCACGGCCGGAACCGCGGCGAGCCGACCGTAGGTCAGCATGTTGGCGAGGTTGAACGCCTTCGAGCGGCCCATGGAGGAAACAGTCTTCATCACACCCGCAGGAAGCATGAGGATGGTCCGCCCGTCAATCGGACAGATCCCGGTTGCGCACCGCCTCCATCCGGCGAACACGGCAATGTGAGGGAAGCCCCCATGACCCTTCGGACGCTCACCCCTATCCCCTCTCGTGGAAGAAATCGTAGACCGCGCGGGCCGTGGCGGCATTGACGCCCGGCGCCTTCATCAGGTCCTCGAGGGCGGCCCGCTGGATCGCCTTGACGGTGCCGAAATGGTGCAGGAGCGCCCGCTTGCGGGTCGGACCGATGCCCGGGATCTCGTCGAGGGGATTCTTCACCAGCTCGCGCTTGCGCTTGGCGCGGTGCGCCCCGATGGCGAATCGGTGGGCTTCGTCGCGCAGGCGCTGGACGAAGTAGAGCGCGGGATCCCGCGGCGGCATCTTGAAGGGCGGCTGGCCCGGCTTGAAGAAGGTTTCGCGGCCGGCGTCCCGGTCGCGCCCCTTGGCGATGCCGACCAGGGCCACGTCGTCCTCGCTGACGCCCACCTCGGCGAGGGCCTGGCGGGCAGCCTCCAGCTGCCCCTTGCCGCCGTCGATCAGCACCAGGTCGGGCCAGGCGGGAAAGCCGTCGTCGCCCGATTGTGCATCCGAGCCGCGCGGCTCCTCCTTCACCAGGCGGGCGAAGCGGCGCTGCAGCATCTCGCGCATCATGCCGTAATCGTCCCCGGGCTTGAGGTCCTCGGACTTCATGTTGAAGGTCCGGTAATGCTGCTTCATGAAACCGTTGGCGCCCGCCACCACCATGGCGCCGACCGCGTTGGTGCCCATGATGTGCGAATTGTCGTAGACCTCCACGCGCTTCGGCGCCTTCGGCAGTCCGAAGGCCTGCCCCAGGGACACGAGGAGCTTCTGCTGCGACGAGGTATCGGCCAGACGCCGGGCCAGCGCCTCGCGGGCGTTGCGCAGGGCGTATTCGATGAGCTGACGCCGCTCGCCGCGCTGGGGCGCGTGGATCTCGACCCTGGCCTCCGCGCGGGTCGACAGCGCCGCCGCCATCAGCTCGGAATCCTCGATCTCGTGCGAGAGCAGGATGAGGCGGGGCGCGGGCTTGTCGTCGTAGAACTGCGCCATGAACGAGCTCAGGACCTCTTCCCGGCTCATGGACTTGTCCGCCTTCGGGAAATAGGCGCGGTTGCCCCAGTTCTGCCAGTTCCGGAAGAAGAACACCTCGACGCAGAACTGACCCGCCTGCTCGTCGAGCGCGAACACGTCCGCCTCCTCGACCGACTGGGTGTTGATACCCTGAACGCCCTGGATGGCCGACAGTGCCGCGAGGCGGTCGCGGCAGCGCGCGGCGCGCTCGAACTCGAGCTCCTCGGCGGCGGCCTGCATCTCGTCCGTGATGCGCTGCTTGACCGCGTTCGACTTGCCCGACAGGAATGCGCGCGCCTCGGAGACCAGTTCGGCGTAATCCTCCCGCGGGATCTCGTTCGTGCAGGGGCCCGAGCAGCGCTTGATTTGATAGAGCAGGCAGGGCCGCGTGCGGTTCTCGTAATAGCTGTCGTTGCAGGAGCGCAGCAGGAACGCGCGCTGCAGCGCGTTGATGGTGCGGTTCACGGCCCACACGCTGGCGAAGGGGCCGTAATAATCGCCCTTGCGCTTCCTCGCGCCGCGATGCTTCACGAGTTGCGGCGCCTCGTGATCGGCCGTGAGCAGGATGTAGGGCAGAGACTTGTCGTCCCGCAGGAGCACGTTGTAGCGCGGCTTGAGCTGCTTGATGAGGTTGGCCTCGAGCAGCAGCGCCTCGGTCTCCGTCGCCGTGGTGACGAACTCCATCGAGGCGGTCTCGCCGATCATGCGGGCGATGCGGTTCGAATGGGCCTGACCCCGGGCATAGGAGCCGACCCGGTTCTTCAGGCTCTTCGCCTTGCCCACATAGAGAACGTCGCCCTTGGCGTCGAGCATCCGGTAGACGCCGGGCGCGTTGGGAAGGGTCGTCCAGAAATGCCGGATGACCTCGGTGCCGCGCTGGACCGAGCCTGGATTGGCTTCCAGGTCGAACTCGACATCCGAGCCGCTCTCGACGGCGACGGCCTCCTCGTCCTCCTCGTTGTCCAGAATGTCCGGCGGAACGTCGTTGGTGGTGTTGCGACTCATGGGGGAGATTTAAGGGCTCGGGAGTCCCGAGGAAAGTGCCGCCGACGAACTGGCGCAGCCCGGCCGTTCGGTTTACACGGCTAAGCTCCTCGAACGCCTGCGGAGCCGGTCATGCGCCTGTCGATCGTCACGTCAGCCGTCGTCGCGGCCCTGGTGGGGTTCGGCAGCACGATCGCCATCATCATCGCGGCCGCCCAGGCCGTGGGGGCCGACGCGGCCCAGACCTCGTCCTGGGTGGCGGCCCTGTGCCTGGCCATGGCGGCGACCAGCGGCACCTTGAGCGTGCGCTACCGCATGCCCGTGGTCACCGCCTGGTCGACCCCCGGGGCGGCGCTGATCGCCTCTTCCAGCGGCATCTCGATCCATGCGGCGGTCGGGGCCTTTCTGCTCGCCGGCGGCCTCATCGTGCTGACGGGTCTCGTCAGGCCGTTCGGACGGCTGATCGAGCGCATCCCCACGGCCATCGCGGCGGCCATGCTGGCGGGCGTCCTGCTCCAGTTCGTGGTCGGGGTCTTCCAGAGCGCCCAAGGGGCACCGGGCCTGGTCCTGCCCCTCGTCGGCATCTTCCTGGTGGTTCGCCTGGTCAATCCCGCCCTCGCCGTGCTGGCGGTGCTCCTCGTGGGGCTCGCTCTCGCCTTCGGCGGCGGCATGGCCCGGCCGCTCGCATCCGACCTCACCCTGTCCACCCTCACCTTCATCGCTCCGGCCTGGGACCCCACGGCCCTGATCGGCCTCGGCCTGCCCCTGTTCCTGGTCACGATGGCGTCCCAGAACCTGCCGGGCCTGGCCGTGCTCAAGGCGTCCGGCTACGAGCCGCCCGCGGGCCCGATCCTCGCCGTGACGGGACTGGCCTCGATCGTCACCGCCTTCTTCGGTGCCCATACGAGCAATCTCGCGGCCATCTCGGCCGCGATCTGCACCGGGCCCGACACGCATCCGGACCCGAAGAAGCGCTGGATGGTCGGCCCGTTCTACACGCTGAGCTATCTGGTGTTCGCCGCCTTCAGCGCCGCGCTCATCGGGCTGATCGCCGCCCTCCCGCCGGAGCTGATCAAGACCGTCGCCGGCCTGGCCCTCATGGGGGCCTTCCTGGGCGCCCTCGGGTCGGCCCTCGCCGAGGAGGCGAAACGATTTCCCGCCATCGTCACCTTCGCGGTCACGGCCTCCGGCCTGACGCTCCTCGGCATCGGGTCGGCCTTCTGGGGCCTGGCCGCCGGGCTCGCGACGCTGGCCCTCGACGTGCTGGCGATCCGCCTGCGCCGGCGCGGCTGATCTGGACGAAACCCTCCGTTAAGCTTAAGACTTCGTGACGAAGACCGAGAACGGGGGGCCTCATGGACGGGATGACGCATGCGGGGCGGCTGGCCGCTCTGGTCCTGACGGTGGCGTTGGGAGCCTGCCAGGGCTCGCTCGGAGGATCGCCGGAAGGCGTCCCGGTCGCCCTGGAGAGCATCGACGGCGCCCCGGCCCCGATCCGCACGGCCCTCGTCGACGAGCTGACCAGCGCGGCCACCGACCGCAAGGTCGATCTCGTCGGCGCCAGCGCCCAGGCGCGCTACCGGGTCCGCGGCTATCTGTCGACCTCGACCGAGGATGGGGAAACCAAGGTGGCCTATGTCTGGGACGTGTTCGATGCCCAGAAGCGTCGGGCCAAGCGCCTGGCCGGATCGAGCCCGGCGCCCGCCTCCTCCATCTCGGCCCTCGACAAGGCGGCGCTGGCGAAGCTCGCCCAGGCGAGCATGGACGAGATCGCCGAATTCCTGACGGCGTCCAAGTCCGAGAGCGGCCCCGACGCGCAGGCCGCCTCGGAAGCACCTATTCAGACGGCGGAGGTCTCGGGCGACGAACCCCCTGTTGCGATGCAGTGAATGCATGGCGGCGCGCCAAACTTGCAGCGCATCGGAAGCCCTCCATGTATTGTGACGGTTTCATATCGCTGCTAAGAGCCTTGCGCCCAGCCGTGCAGGGATTATGGCATTGCGCAGCGGGTGTGATCGGTCACTCGAAGCCAAAGTTGCTTGCATGAAACTCGTTGCGGGAAATTCCAATCGTCCGCTGGCGGAGGCCATCTCCGCCTATCTCAACGTTCCGCTCGCCAAGGCCCAGGTGCGGCGCTTCGCGGACATGGAAGTCTTCGTCGAGATCCAGGAGAACGTGCGCGGCGAAGATGTGTTCATCCTCCAGTCGACCTCGTTCCCGACGAACGACCACCTGATGGAGCTTCTGATCATCAGCGATGCGCTGCGCAGGGCCTCGGCCCGCCGCATCACGGCGGTGATCCCCTATTTCGGGTACGCTCGGCAGGACCGCAAGCCCGCCGCCCGCACGCCGATCTCGGCCAAGCTCGTGGCCAACATCATCGCCCATGCGGGTGTCGACCGCGTTCTGACCCTCGACCTCCATGCCGGTCAGATCCAGGGCTTCTTCGACATTCCGACCGACAACCTGTTCGCCGCCCCGACCCTGGCGCGCGACATCAAGGAGCATCTCGACGGTGGCAACCGCATGGTGGTCTCGCCCGACGTGGGCGGCGTGGTGCGCGCCCGAGCGCTCGCCAAGCGCATCGATGCGCCGCTCGCCATCGTGGACAAGCGCCGCGAGCGCCCGGGCGAGTCGGAAGTGATGAACATCATCGGCGACGTGTCGGGCCGCTCCTGCATCCTGGTCGACGACATCGTGGATTCCGGCGGCACCCTGGTGAACGCCGCCGACGCGCTCCTGGCCAACGGAGCGAAGGAAGTCTACGCCTACATCACCCACGGGGTCCTCTCGGGCGGCGCGGTGGCCCGCATCGCGGGCTCGCGGCTGAAGGAGCTCGTGATCACCGACTCGATCATGCCGACCGAAGCCGTGAAGGTCGCCCACAACATCCGGGTCATCTCCATCGCGTCACTGATGGGCGAGGCCATCGGCCGTACGGCGACGGAAAGCTCGGTGTCGAGCCTGTTCGACTAGAGCGTGTCGCCTTCCCCCTTTGCATGAACCCTTCGACCAAGTCCGAAGGATCTTTTATGGACAGGCTCAGACGTTTGCTTTATGTCGATTGCGATACGTTGCAGCAGTACATAAGCCATACTCTCCTCACAGCTTGTAGAAGCCGGCATTCCGCAGCATCGGGTGATCGACCGGCCTGTCCTCTATGTCGGGACCCAGGCACATGGCTTCGATGAAGTCCGAGGAGCCATGGAATTTAGACAATGCGTCGCCCAGGGCGCTGTAAGTTACAGTTCCATCGGCGGCTCCCTTGAATGAGCGGCCAACAGCGGGATGCCGGTGGCCGGGAGTGGTAAAACCGCCGCGCGACTCCAGCCGTCCTAACACCCTCCACGTCATCACCGGCCTTGTGCCGGTGATCCCGATGCGGTGAGGCGCGGCGCCCTACGGAAGCGGGATCACCGGGACGAGCCCGGTGATGACGTGGTGTGTGTGGCCCGGTGCGAACACCCTCCCCACGTCATGGCACCCTCCGCCCTCCCTGCCACCTCCGCACGTCATGGCCGGGCTCGTCCCGGCCATCCCGATGGTTTGAAGCGCGGCGCTCTTCCGATCGGGATCACCGGGACGAGCCCGGTGATGACGTCGAGGGTGGCATGAGGCGTGACAACACCCTCCACACGTCATGGCCGGCCGGTCATCACCCGCCTCTTGCCAGCCATCCCGATCCGAAAAGCCCGGTGATGACCGGGTGCGCCATACCCGGCCGGGCTTACCTTGCATTCCGGGGCGCTTTCCCCTATAAGCCGCCTCGCGCCCGCTCGACACCCTTGGAGGCACGGGCGCCGACCTCATGGCCGCCGGTAGGTTTCTCGAGAAGCCTGGGCGGCCATCGGTTTTTAAACTCACTTCAAAGGACCACGACCATGAGCGAAGTAAAGCAAATCAAGGCCGTGGCGCGCGACCGGGCCGGCAAGGGGGCCGCCCGGGCCGTTCGTCGCCAAGGCCAAGTTCCCGCCGTCATCTACGGAGCCGGCCAGTCGGCCCAGGCGATCGCCCTCGACTTCAACCAGACCAAGCAGCTGATCTTCGCCGGTCACTTCCTGACCACGATCTTCGAGATCGACGTGGACGGCCAGACGGTCCGCGCCATTCCGCGCGACTACCAGCTCGACCCGGTGCGTGACTTCCCGATCCATGTCGACTTCCTGCGCCTCTCGCAGGGCCAGGCGATCAAGGTCGTGGTCCCGGTGCACGTGGTCGGCCAGGAGAAGAGCCCCGGCGTGAAGCGCGGCGGCACGCTCCAGGTCGTCGAGCACTCGGTGGAACTGCTCGTTCCCTCCGACGCGATCCCGGACTACATCGAGGCGTCCGTCGAGGGTCTCGACATCGGCTCCTCGATCCATCTCGCCGACATCAAGCTGCCGAACGGCGCCAAGGCGACCTCCGCCGAGAACCTCACCCTCGTCACCGTCGTGGCCCCGACCGGCCTCACGGAAGAGGCTCCGGCTCCGGCCGCCGAGGGCACGGCTGCGGCCTAAGGCCATCGGGCGGTCAAGCCCATCGATCGGCTTCGACGCTCCGACCGCAAGGCCGGAGCGTTTCTTATGAGCAGGACCAAGCGATGCGTCTCTTCGTCGGTCTCGGCAATCCCGGATCCCGCTACGCGCGGAACCGCCACAACATCGGCTTCATGGCCGTGGACGAGATCGCGCGCGCGAACAACGCCGGGCCCTGGCGCAAGCGCTTCCATGCGGAGGCGGCCGACGCGGTGATCGGCGGCGAGAAGGTTCTGCTGATCAAGCCGCAGACCTACATGAACCTGTCCGGCCAGGCCGTGGGGGAAGCGCAGAACTTCTTCAAGATCCCGCTGCACGACGTGACGGTCTTCTACGACGAGCTCGATCTTCCGCCCGCCAAGCTGCGCGTGAAGATCGGGGGCGGCAATGCCGGCCACAACGGCCTGCGCTCGATCTCGGCCCATTGCGGCAACGATTACCGCCGCGTGCGGCTCGGCATCGGCCATCCCGGCCACAAGGCGCTCGTGCAGAACCATGTGCTGGGCGACTTCGGCAAGGGCGAGGAGGCCTGGGTCGACGATCTGTGCCGGATCATCGCGGACCATGCGGCCCTTCTCGCCAAGGGTGAGGACGGAAGCTTTCAGAACAAGGTCCACCTGGCCATGGAGGCGAGAGGCTGGGCGGACGTGAAGCGGCCTGGAGAAAAGGCCACGTAATTCGACAATCACGCCGGCGCGGATGCCGGCCATGCAAGGAGTGAGGCCATGGGCTTCAAGATGGGCATCGTCGGCCTGCCGAACGTGGGTAAGTCCACCCTCTTCAACGCTTTGACGCAGACCGCGGCCGCGCAGGCCGCCAATTACCCGTTCTGCACCATCGAGCCCAACGTGGGCGACGTGGCGGTGCCGGACGAGCGGCTCGACCGGCTCGCGGGCATCGCCAGCTCGGCGCAGATCATCCCGACCCGCCTCACCTTCGTGGATATCGCGGGCCTCGTGCGCGGCGCGTCGCGGGGCGAAGGCCTCGGCAACCAGTTCCTGGCCAATATCCGCGAGGTCGACGCCATCGCCCATGTGGTGCGCTGCTTCGAGGACACGGACATCACCCATGTCGAGGGCAAGATCGATCCCATCGCGGATATCGAGACCATCGAGACCGAGTTGATGCTGGCCGACCTCGACAGCCTGGAGAAGCGCGTCACGGCCCTCGAGAAGAAGGCCAAGGGCAACGACAAGGAGGCCAAGGAGACCCTCGACCTCGTCAACCGCACCCTGCCGCTCCTGCGCGAGGGCAAGCCCGCCCGTCTGGTGGAGCGGAAGGTCGAGGAGGAGCGCCTGTTCCAGATGCTCGGCCTGCTCTCGTCCAAGCCCGTCCTGTACGTCTGTAACGTGGAGGAAGCCTCCGCCGACAAGGGCAACGAGTTCTCCGCCCGCGTCTTCGAGCGCGCCAGGGAAGAGGAAGCCAAGGCCGTGGTCGTCTCGGCCAAGATCGAAAGCGAGATCGCGGTTCTGCCCCCCGAGGAGCAGAAGGACTATCTCGACGCCGTCGGCCTCGAGGAGCCCGGCCTCAACCGGGTGATCCGCGCCGGTTACGACCTTCTCGGCCTGATCACCTATTTCACCGTCGGCCCCAAGGAGGCCCGCGCCTGGACGATCACCCGGGGCACCAAGGCGCCGGCCGCCGCGGGCGTCATCCACACGGATTTCGAGAAGGGCTTCATCCGCGCCGAAACCATCGCGTATGCGGACTACACCTCTCTCAAGGGCGAGGCCGGGGCCCGCGATGCGGGCAAGCTGCGGCTGGAGGGCAAGGAGTATACGGTGCAGGACGGCGACGTGATGCACTTCCGGTTCAACACCTGAGGCGTCCGCCTCCACCCTCCCCCTGAACCGTTCGGCAGACGATGCCCACCCGTCATCACCGGCCTCGTGCCGGTGATCCCGTTTCTGTCGGGCGCGGCGTCTTTCTGGTCGGGATGGCCGGGACGGGCCCGGCCATGACGTGCGAGGGTGCCGTTCTCGGCGGGACTCGCTGGGTGAGAGCATCGGGCGCAAAAGTGGGAACCGGTTTTGCGCGAAAAGATGCTTTGAAACAGAAGCCTCAAGCATCGGGCGTGAGGTCGATGACACGTCCGATGCTTGAGCAAGACCGGCACCAGGCCGGCGATGACGCCGTGGACCGCCAACCTGACCATTTCCTGAACGCGGGCTTCGTCGTCCGTTCAGGGCCATTCTGCGAAAAGGGCTGCGTAGAGGATGTGATCCATGCAGACTTTGTTCGACAGCTTCGTGTCTCCCGGGCTCGGCAATGCCGAATTCTTCGTCGGCGTGCTCGTGGCCTGCGGTTTCGTGATGATCGGCGTCTCGTCCCTGCTCCCCAAGCGGAGAGGCGACGGGCTCGAATGGTGGGAGCGGTAAATCCGCTTCAGGGAAGACGCAGCGCCTTCGGGCCGATCCCGAGGCCGATCTGCAGGCTCTCGGCGATGCGCCGCGCCCGGTCGACGAAGAAGGCCGCCACGTCCGGCGCGCAGATCTCCCGAGCCGTCTCTTCGAACAGCTGGAGCCAGCGGGCGAACAGGTCGGGCGTGAGGTCGAGACCGAAATGCGCCGCCTGGGGCTTTCCCTGGTAGCGGCCGGTCCGCAGGGCGATCGAGGACCAGAAATCCACCATCAGGGCCAGGTGCCGGGCCCAGCGGCCGGAGAGCTTGCCGTGGAAGATCGGCCCGAGTTCCGGATCGCGGATCACCCGGTCGTAGAAGGTTTCCACGAGCTGCCGGATCAACGCCTCCGAAACGCCTTCGGCCGGGCTGATGATCGGAATGCTGCGGCCTGTGGCGGCTGAATGAGCCAATGACTGTCTCCTGCTCGATGCGGAGGAGATCACCTCAAGCCTCCGTGTGGGTCAACCTTCTTAAGAGACGACGAATTGTCCCCAGCGCGATGATCCAGATCAATCCGGATCGTTCCGGAACCTTGAGCGTTGACGCCTCGTCCGCATTCATAGGCCATCATGCAGCTCCGCCACCGCCACGACTGGAACCTGACGCCCTCCGAGGCCATCGCCCTCCAGAACCAGCTGAGAACGGAAGTGGTGTCCGACCGACCGATCGATCTCGATCGGGTGCAGCTCGTGGCCGGGGTCGACGTGAGCGTGAAGAACGAGCAGTCGCAGGCCGCCATCGTGGTGGTCACCTTTCCGGGCTTCCTGCCGGTGGAAACCGTCCTGGCCCGGCGCCCGACGCCCTTTCCCTATGTGCCGGGCCTCCTGAGCTTCCGCGAAGGCCCCGTGCTCGAAGAGGCGTTCGAGACGCTGAAATCCGAGCCGGACGTCTTCCTGTTCGACGGCATGGGCATCGCTCATCCCCGCCGGGTCGGGATCGCCAGTCACATGGGCCTGTGGCTGCAGCGCCCGACCGTCGGCTGCGGCAAGACGCTCCTGTGCGGGCGCTACAAGGACTTGGCGGAGGAGAAAGGCGCCGCCGCTCCCCTGGTCGACCGCGAGGAGACCATCGGGGTGGCGCTGCGCACCCGGACGGCCAAGAACCCGATGTTCATCTCGCCCGGACACCTGGCCGATATTCCGACCGCGGCCGAACTCGTCCTGCGCTGCTGCCCGAAATATCGCCTGCCGGAGCCGATCCGGCTCGCGCACAACGCGGCCGGGCAGTTTTCCCCCTGAGGCGGGCAGCCCTGACGCCCTCCGAAAGTCAGGCCGCGGTTGCGGCGGCATGCCTCCCCATGGCGGAGGCGTTATGCTAGGGCAGACCCCGACAAGGGAATGCTCATGCGCACGTTCGAAGATCTTCCGCCCGGCCTGACCGAAACCTTCGGCCCGCTCACGGTGTCGAAGGACGATGTCCTGACCTTCGCCCGCGAATACGATCCGCAGCCCTTCCACGTGGACGAGATCGCCGCCAAGGACAGCTTCATCGGCACGCTGATCGCCTCGGGCTGGCACAGCTGCAGCCTGAACATGCGCCTGTTCGCCGACGGGTTGGTCCTCGATTCGTCCTCCATGGGCTCGCCGGGCATCGAGGAGGTGAAGTGGCTGAAGCCCGTGCGGCCCGGCGACACCCTGCGCTCGCGCATGAAGGTCCTGGAGAGCCGCGCCTCCAGGAGCAGGCCCTCGCTTGGCCTCGTGCGGTTCCATTTCGACATGCTCAACCAGGCCGACGAGCCCGTCCTGACCCAGACCAACTGGGTGATGTTCGCGACCCGGGACGCCGAGCCGTTCAGCGGCGGCCGCAACGCCCTGGCGGCTGCGGCGGACGCCCTGCCCGGCGCGGTGCCGGCGCGGGAGATCCCGCCGGTCTCGGCCAATCCGTACTTCGAGGATCTCGTCGTCGGCGAGACGGACGAGCTCGGCTCCTACACCTTCGCGCCCGACGACATCGTGGCCTTCGCCCGGCAGTTCGATCCACAGCGCTTCCACGTGGACGCGGAGGCCGCCAAGGACAGCCTGTTCGGCGCCCTGTGCGCCTCCGGCTGGCATACGGCGAGCGTGTGGATGAAGCACATGGTCGGCCACCGCGACCGCATCCGGGACTACGCGCTGAGCCATGGCCAGCGGCCGGCCCGACTGGGCCCCTCGCCGGGCTTCACCAACTTGAAATGGCTCAAGCCCGTCTATGCGGGCGACACGATCGCCTACCGGTCCACCGTGACGGCCAAGCGCGCCTCCGCGTCCCGCCCCGGCTGGGGCCTGGTGTTCCACCACAACACGGGCACGAACCAGCACGGCGAAGAGGTGTTCGCGTTCGACGGGATGGTATTCTGGGAGCGGCGGGATTAACCGGCCTTTGAAGCGTCGGCCCTGGCCCGCGTCTCCTCGTCGAGCAGGACGCGGATCTCGGCGAGAACCGGGTGAGCGGAGGTCTGCTTGCGCCCGTAATCGAGATTGAACGCGTAGTCGAAATCCGCGGGGTTCCGGCCCTGGTTGTGCTGGAGGATCGTCTCCAGCTTGTCGAGCCCCTTGGCGAGAACGGCCTCGGGCGACGAGGCCGCCTCGTACTCCTCCCACAGGGCCAGGATCTCGGCCCGTTTCGCCGGATGGAGCGCCCTGGTCAGCTCCTCGAGGTCCGCCCTTTCCCGAGCGGACTTGTCGAACCCGTCCGTCTGCAGAACGGCGGGAATGTCTCCGCTCAGGGCCTCGCCGAGGTCATGAACGATGCAGAGCTTGATGAGGCGCAGGGGATCGACATCCCCGAGCTCGTCCGAGAACACCAGCGCCATGAGGCACAGGCGCCAGGTATGCTCGGCCGTGCTCTCGGGCCGGCCCGTCGACGTGAAGCCGCTGCGCAGAGTGCTCTTGAGCCGCTCCGCTTCGCGCAGGAACTCCAGCGCTCCCAGGAGGCGATCGCTTGCCATCGCCGGCTCCTCAATGTCCCTCGAAGCTCACGAGGCTGCGCACCTCGACGCCGAGGTCCCGGAGCTTCGCGGCGCCGCCGAGATCCGGCAGGTCGATGATGAAGCAGGCGGCCACGATGTTGGCGCCCATCTGGCGCAGGAGCCGGGTCGCCGCGACGGCCGTGCCGCCCGTGGCGATGAGGTCGTCGACGAGGATGACCCGCTCGCCCTGGCCGATGGCGTCCGTGTGGATCTCCATCTCGTCGACGCCGTATTCGAGCGAATAGGCGATGCGCACCGTCTCGTGGGGGAGCTTGCCCTTCTTGCGGATCGGCACGAAGCCCGAGGAGAGCTGATGCGCGATGGCGCCCCCGAGGATGAAGCCCCGCGCCTCGATGCCCGCGACCTTGTCGACGCGTCCGCCGGCGAACGGATGGACGAGCTCGTCCACGGAGCGCCGGAAGGCCCGCGCGTCGCCCAGAAGGGTCGTGATGTCCCGGAACACGATGCCGGGCTTCGGGTAGTCCGGGATCGAGCGGATCGCGGCCTTCAGGTCGGTGATGAGACGCTGGTCCATGAGGTCAAGCCTGCCTGGGTATCGAAAGGGATGGGTCCGCCGGCTTCGTTCCCGCAGGAATCCGGCGATCGCGCGCTCAAGGGTTTAGCACCCGTCCGGCCACCGCATCCAACTTTTTCAGAAGCTCCGGATCCCGGGCCGACGGGGCCGTCATGATGGCCCCGTCGAGGGCCCGGTCGGAGCCCACGGGGCACGGCTCGTGCTCGGCCGGGAAGTCGCGGGCGATGCGGGCGATCAGGCGGGCCACCTTCGTGGCGTTCTGGTGGGCGACCGCGACCACGGACGCCACGTCGACGTTGTCGTGCTCGGGATGCCAGCAATCGAAATCGGTCACCATGGCGATGGTCGCGTAGGTGATCTCGGCCTCGCGGGCGAGCTTGGCCTCCGGCATGGCCGTCATGCCGATCACGTCGTAGCCGAGCTTCTTGTAGGTCATGGATTCGGCATAGGTGGAGAATTGCGGCCCCTCCATGCACACCAGCGTGCCCCCGAGGGCGAACGGGATCTTCTCGGCCACCGCCGCGTCGGCGATGTGCTGGCGCAGCAGCGGCCCGACCGGGTGGGCCATGGGCACATGGGCGACGCAGCCCCGGCCGAAGAAGGAGCTTTCGCGGCGATGCGTGCGGTCCACGTACTGGTCCACCAGCACGAAGAAGCCCGGATAGAACTCGTCCTTGAACGACCCGCAGGCCGAGACCGAGATCAGGTCGGTGACCCCGGCGCGCTTCATCACGTCGATATTCGCCCGGTAGTTGATGTCGGACGGGGAGAGGCGGTGCCCCCGCCCATGGCGCGGCAGGAAGGCGATCTCGGTCGTGCCGATGCGTCCGACGCGCAGAATGTCCGAGGGTTCGCCCCAGGGCGAATCGATGCGCTCTTCGCGCATGTCCTCGAGCCCGGGCAGGTCGTAGACCCCCGACCCGCCGATGATGCCTAGAACCGCCTTCGCCATCGCGCGCCCTCCCCGTTCCCGGGCTTTCCGCCCGTGCCGTTTCATAGCCGAGTGCGGACCCGGTCCCAAGTCCCGCATCGGGATCACGCCGATTCAACCAGAGCCTCGGACGTGAAAAGTGGACACCACTTTTGGGATTTATCCGAGGCTCCCTCTCTTGACCGGCGCATCGGATGAGGCGGACCCGAAGCGCCGCGCCGGCGAAAACCGGGTCCACTTTTCACTGGCGTGGCCCTTCGGGTCGCTGACGCGGCCCTCTGGGTCCGTCCGATGCGCTAGGTGAATGCAGGCGCCGATCGGGACAGTATGCTTTCCCGATGGATCACGATACCAGCAAAGCCACCCGACGCTGCTCCGCGGCGATCGGCCAGTCTCATACCCTCGCGGCCCTGACCCGCGCGCAGATTCGCCACAGCCGGTCCGTGATCGCGCAATCGCTCATCCTGCTCCGGAGCCAGCGCATCTATCCCTACGATCCCGTCGCGCAACCGCGCCCGGCCCCGCAGAGCGTCACCCTGGCGGCCTCCGGGCCGTCCTCGCAGCCTCCTCGCGCCCCAGGGGAATAGACGCGATCTCGTCCGTGGCGAGGCAGGGAAAGAGCGTCTCGCGAACGAGCCTGATCCGGGTGACGGGCGCCGTGACGGAGACCGGCAGGCTCTCGACGCGCGCCACTGCGTCGTCCGGGATGGCGGTGCTCGTCCTGTAGCGCGCAAGCGTGGAATGGATCAGGTCGTAGATGATCGGGCTCGCCCCCGGCGGTGGAGGAATGTCGCGCACGATCCTGTCCCGGATGGCCTGGATGAGGCCTGTTTCGTCGGTGGCCGTCGCGATGATGGCCGTGTCCGTTACCTTCAGGCGGTAGAAGCGCAGCTCCAAGGCCCGATGACCCGTGCAGAGCTCCTCCAGAATTCTCTCGCTGCGCCGGGCGATGCTCTGCCAGTAGGCATCCTTGTCGAAGCCGCCCCTGACGGTCACGAGCGGATAGATGGTCACATGCAGGCCGTGCTTGGGGCCGACATGCAGGGGCTCCGGCCAGAGCCCGGCGAAGGCCTGCTGCACCCGCTCGAAGGCCGCCCGGGTTTCGGGCTCCAGGCTGGGTTGCACGTGGTAGGCGAGGCAATCCGTGCCCCAGATGTCGTCGGCGATGGTCTGCAGCATGGTGGTCGGCCTGGACGCCTCTCCGGTCGAAGTCGCCTGAAACGAAAAAGGCCCCGGAAACCGGGGCCTTGATCCTTAGGGGTTGTGGGTCATCGGAGGCGTCGCGTGGCCTTCGACCTCGCCGCCCACCCGGGCCCAGACCTTCTTCTTGGTGAAGTAGAGCAGGCCGGACAGGACGAGCAGGAACAGGATGACCTGGAAGCCGAGGCGCTTGCGGGCCTCGAGGTGCGGTTCAGCCGTCCAGGTGAGGAAGGCTGTCACGTCGCGGGCGTATTGATCGACGGTTTCCGGCACCTGCGGCTGGCCGGCCTCATTCTTCGGATACTCCACCTGGCCGTCGCTGAGCGGCTTCGGCATGGCGATCACGTGACCTGGATAGTAGTGGTTGTAGTGACCGCCCTGGGGCACCGTGAAGCCCTGGGGGGCCTCCTCGTAGCCGGTCAGCAGCGCGGTCACGTAATCCGCGCCGTTCTCCGAGTACTGACGGAACACGTCGGTGATGAACCAGGGGAAGCCGCGCTCGTAGGTGCGGGCCTTGGGCATCAGGGACAGGTCCGGGGGAGCCTTGCCGCCGTTGGCGGAAGCCGCGGCGTTCTCGTTCGGGAACGGTGCCGGGAAGCGGTCGGCCGGGCGCCCGGGGCGCTCGAACATGTCGCCGGCCTCGTTCGGGCCGTCCTGGACCTTGTACTCCGCCGCGAGCGCGCGGACCTGGGCCTCGGAGAATTCCGGGCCGCCGGGCTGGTGCAGGTTGCGGAAGGCCACGTAGTTCAGGGAATGGCAGGAGGCGCAGACCTCCCGGTACACCTTGAAGCCGCGCTGGAGCTGGGCCCGGTCGAACTTGCCGAACGGCCCCTGGAAGCTCCACTTGAGCTGCGGCGGGACCGGGGTCTCGCCGGCAGCGAAGGCCGGAGCGGACAAGCCGAGAACGGCGGCTGCGATGACAAGAGTACGCTTCATCATTGTCTGTGTTTCCTCGACTCTCGCATCAGCCCTTGGAATGCGGCTCGGCATTGGCGCCGGCCGGAATGCCAGCCCCGCCCTTCTGCACGCCCATGACGGATTCGAGGATCGAATTCGGCAGCGGCAGCGGACGCTCAACGAAGCCGAGCACCGGCAGAATGATCAGGAAGTGGGCGAAGTAGTAGGCCGTGCAGATCTGGGAGGCGATCACGTACCAGCCCTCGGCCGGGCGGGAACCCAGCCAGCCGAGCAGGAAGCACACGATCACGAAGATCCAGAAGAACTGCTTGTAGAGCGGGCGGTAGGCCGTGGAGCGCACCTTGGAGGTGTCGAGCCAGGGCATGAAGCACCAGATCACGATGGCCGAGCCCATGGCGATGACGCCGCCGAGCTTGTCCGGGATGGCGCGCAGGATCGCGTAGAACGGCAGGAAGTACCATTCGGGAACGATGTGCGCGGGCGTCACGGCCGGGTTCGCCGGGATGTAGTTGTCCGCATGGCCCAGGTAGTTGGGCATGTAGAACACCCAGTAGGCGAAGAAGATCATGAACACCACGACGGCGAAGATGTCCTTGATCGTCGCGTAGGGGGTGAACGGAACCGCGTCCTTGCCCGACTTGATCGGAATGCCGGTCGGGTTGTTCTGGCCCGGCACGTGCAGCGCCCAGATGTGCAGGATCACGACGCCCGCGATCATGAAGGGCAGCAGGTAGTGCAGGGAGAAGAAGCGGTTCAGGGTCGGGTTGCCCACCGAGTAGCCGCCCCAGAGATAGCTCACGATGGTCTCGCCGACGAGCGGGATCGCCGAGAAGAGGTTCGTGATCACGGTGGCGCCCCAGAAGCTCATCTGGCCCCAGGGAAGCACGTAGCCCATGAAGGCCGTGGCCATCATCAAGAGGAAGATGATCACGCCGAGGATGTAGAGAACCTCGCGGGGGGCCTTGTAGGAGCCGTAGTAGAAGTTCCGGAAGATGTGGACGTAGACGGCGACGAAGAACATCGACGCGCCGTTGGCGTGCAGATAGCGGATCAGCCAGCCGTAGTTCACGTCGCGCATGATATGCTCGACGGACTGGAAAGCCATGCCGGCGTTCGGCGTGTAGTACATGGCCAGGAACACGCCGGTCACGATCTGCGCGACGAGCATGAACACCAGGATGGCGCCGAAGGTCCAGAAATAGGTCAGGTTCCGCGGAACCGGGAACGCGATGAAGGACGAGTGGATGAGGCCTGCGATGGGCAGGCGGCTCTCGAACCACTTACCGAAGGCGCTCTTGGGAACGTAAGTTGTGGGATGGTCGCTCATGATATCGCCTGATCGTCGCTTAGGTTACGCCGTGGCCTCTTGGCCGATCACGATCTTGGTGTCGGACGCGAAGGTATAGGGCGGGATCGGCAGGTTGATCGGCGCCGGGCCGCCGCGGACGCGGCCGGAGGTGTCGAAGATCGAGCCGTGGCATGGGCAGAACCAACCGTGATACTCGCCCTGCTGGCCCAGCGGCACGCAGCCGAGATGGGTGCAGTTGCCGTAAACGATGAGCCACTGGGCATGGCCTTCCTTCACGCGGGCCGAGTCGGGCTGCGGGTCGCGCAGGGAAGCCACGTTCACGTCCTCGGCGGCCTTGATCTCCTCGGCCGTGCGGTGACGGATGAAGATCAGCTTGCCGCGCCAGAAAACCTTGACGATCTGCCCTTCCGCGATGGGGGTCAGGTCGACCTCGACGGGGGCGCCGGCCGCCACCGTCGCCGCGTCGGGCGCCAGGGACTGGACGAAGGGCCATACCAGGGTGGCTCCGCCGACGACGGCAGCTGCGCCCGTGGCGATATAAAGGAAATCGCGCCGTGTCGGCTCAGCGACATGAGTGGTGGTCTCGGCCACTTGGCTCTCCAGCATTGATCAAAAAACGAGAACCGCGCATCGGCAATCCCTTGGGAACCAAGGCATTTGGCACACGAGGTCCAAAATGGAACAAGCATGCGCGGCGACGCGCGCGCAATGCGACTGGGAGTCGCCGCGCGGTGGCTCTTTGGCACGGCCAAGCCCGCCTGTCCATAGCCGGATTGGAGTTGTTCCAGCTTGTGGCGCAAATGCCGCCGGGGCAAATGGCCCTGAGGCTCCCTTGACGACGGAGCCCGTTCCTCCGATGACGGGCCCATGCCCCGTCTCGCCATCTACCAGCCCGACATTCCGCAGAACACCGGGACCATGCTGCGCCTCGCCGCCTGCCTCGGCGTGCCGGTGGAGATCATCGAACCTGCGGCCTTCGACGTCTCCGACCGCAACCTGCGCCGCTCGGGCATGGATTACCTCAACCATGTGACGATCACCCGGCACATGTCCTGGCGCACCTTCGAGGCCTGGCGGCAGGAAGCCGGGGGCCGGCTGATCCTGGCGACCACGAAGGGCGCGCTCGCCTACACGGAACTCGCCTACCGGCCCGACGACGTCATTCTGGTCGGCCGGGAATCCGCCGGCGTCCCGGAGGAGGTCCATCAGGCGGCCGACGCCCGGGTCACTGTCCCGATGCAGACCGGCCTGCGCTCCCTGAACGTCGCCGTAACGGCCGCCATGATCCTCGGCGAGGCCCTGCGGCAGACCAACGGGTTTCCCCATCCGGCTCCGTCCGAAACCTGAAGCGGAACCATCATGACCGATACGACAACCGTCGAACGCCTGCAGGCAGAGGCTCCCATCTGGTTCGCCCTGCTGCGCGACCGCATCTGCGCCGCGTTCGAGGCGCTCGAGGACGAGGTCGCGGGCCCCCTCCACCCCGAGGCCTCCGACCCCGGCCGGTTCGAACGCACGCCCTGGGAGCGCAAGGATCACAGCGGCGCCCCCGGCGGCGGCGGCGTCATGTCCATGATGCGCGGCCGCGTGTTCGAGAAGGTGGGCGTGCATGTCTCGACCGTGCACGGCGAGTTTGCGCCGGAGTTCCGCGGCCAGATTCCGGGCTCGGATCAGGATCCCCGCTTCTGGGCTGCCGGCCTTTCGCTCATCGCGCATCCCTGGAACCCGAACGTTCCAACGGTGCATATGAACACCCGCTTCGTGGTGACCTCCAAGCCCTGGTTCGGCGGCGGGGCGGACCTCACGCCCGTGCTCGACCGGCGGCGGACGCAGGACGATCCGGATACGGTCGCGTTTCACGCCGCGATGGAAGAGGCCTGCCGCGTCCATGCGCCCGAAGGCTCCTACGAGAAATACAAGGCGTGGTGCGACGAGTACTTTCACCTCAAGCACCGCAACGAGCCGCGCGGCGTCGGGGGCATCTTCTACGACTATCACTGGACCGGGGATCCGGACGAGGACTTCGCGTTCACCCGGCACGTGGGCGAGGCCTTCCTCACGGTCTATCCCGAGATCGTCCGGCGCAACGTCACACGCCCCTGGACGGACGAGGACCGGATCGAGCAGCAGGTGCGGCGCGGGCGCTACGTGGAGTTCAACCTGCTCTACGACCGCGGCACGATCTTCGGGCTGAGGACGGGCGGCAACATCGCGTCGATCCTCTCGTCCATGCCGCCGACGGTGCGGTGGCCATAACGCCAGCCGCCACGGGGAAGCGCAGCCGTCCGACATCGACGCCGTCACGGCATCATCCCCGGGCGCGTGCGGCGATCTCGCTTCTGTAGGGCGCAGCGCCTTTCGTATCGGGATGGCCGGGACGAGCCCGGCCATGACATGGGGAGGGTGTCACCACCGTCCCATCTCACCCTCCACGTCATCACCGGCCTTGTGCCGGTGATGACGTGGCGAATGGCACGGCCGGCTGGTCATGTCCCGGGATGGAGACAGGGGCCAGACCATCGGACGTGAAAAGATGCTTTAAGCCTGCTTCAGCACCCGCCTGAGCAGATCCTTCGCGGAGGCTTCGTCGGTTCGGCAGCCCTCCGCCAGCCAGCCCTGGCGGGCCTGCGCGAGCAATTCACCGATCCTCGGCCCTTTCGGGATGCCGCTCCCGACCAGGTCGCCTCCCCGCAGGGGGAAGACCGGCACAGGCTCGGCCCCGGTGCGGTAGCGTTCGAGCGCCTCGCGGGCGTCGGCACGGACGATCGGGAATGGCTCGCCGGCCGTCGCCGCCAGGACGGTGTCGAGGGCCTCCACATCGTGATCCGCCGCCAGGCGGCGGATGGCGCCGGCGTCGAGCGGCAGGGCCCAGGCCTTCACGAGGCTCAGAAGGCGCGCATAGGCGACGAGCTTCCGGTGCTCGTCGTTCGACAGACGCAGGCGCTCCCGCAGGCGGTCGGCATCCTCTTCGACCATCACCGCGAGCGCGGCCAGACGCCAGACCGGGACGGGGCTTTGCGCGTCGGAGACCTCCACGCGGCCGAAGCGGCCGAACTCGGCGGCGCCGCCCAGAAGCCACGGGAGAAAGCCGTGATCGGCCAGGACGCCGATCGTGTCCTTCGCCCGCCGGGCGACCAGGAGCTTGAAGAGCTCATGCCGGATCCGCTCCCGGGAGAGGATCTCCAATCCCTGCCGCTCGGCCCCGGCCGCGGCGAGCCCCTCCGGGTCCGGATCGGCCTGCGCATATTCCGCGTGAAACCGGAAGAAGCGCATGATCCGCAAATAATCCTCGCGAATGCGGGTCCGGGCATCGCCGATGAACCGGACCCGTCGGGCCGCCAGATCGGCCAGGCCGTCCGTGTAGTCGTGGAGCCGCCCGTCGAGGCCGAGCGAGAGAGCGTTGATGGTGAAGTCGCGGCGCCTCGCGTCGAGCGCGAAATCGCGTCCGAAATGCACGACCGCGTGACGCCCGTCGGTCTCCACATCCTCGCGCAGGGTCGTGATTTCGTAAGGCTCGCCGTCGGCGATCACGGTGATCGTGCCGTGCTCGATCCCGGTCGGCACCGCCTTGAACCCGGCCGCCTTCGCGTGCTCGACGATGGCATCGGGCCGCATGGTCGTGGCGCAGTCCACCTCCGTCACGGGCCGCCCGAGCAGGGCGTTGCGCACGGCCCCGCCCACGATGCGCGTCTCCTCGGCGCCGTCATTGAAGGCCTCCAGGAGGCGGCGCAGGGGCGGACGCTCAAGAAGGCCGAGCAGGGCCTGTCGATCGAGGGTTTCCATCACTCGAAATGTCCCGGGACGACCCGTCCGTTTTCCACATGGGTCGGCACATAGGTGCCCGTCTCGCGGTCGACCAGGAGGCCGGTCGCGACCAGCGAGGCGATCACGAAGCTCAAGCCCGCGATGGCGAGCCAGAGCGACTGGTCGCTCCAGTGCGACCAGATCAGCGGGTTGCGGCGACGGACGACCAGGTAGACGCCGAAGAGAACGAAGGGCAGGAGGAACAGAACCAATCCCTGGACAACTGCCCGCGTCATGAACCGTAGAGCCTCTCGTACAGATTGCGGATGATGCCCGCCGTCACGCCCCAGATGTAGCGTCCCTCGTAGGGCATTGCATAGTAGCGCCGCACCCTTCCCTTCCATTCGCGGGAATGGAGCTCATGGCGGGAGGGATCCATGAGGAAGCCGAGCGGCACCTCGAAGGTCTCGGCCACCTCGTCGTGGTTGAGGTTGAGGCTGTAGGAAGGGGAGACCCGCGCCACCACGGGCATGACGAGATAATTCGTCGTGGACAGGTAGGCGTCCAGGTAGCCGAGCGGAACGATGAAGCGGCTGTCGAGGCCGATCTCCTCCATGGCCTCGCGGCAGGCCGCCGCCAGGACCGAGGCGTCCTCCGGGTCGACCCGCCCGCCCGGAAAGGCGATCTGCCCGGAATGCTGGCGCAGCTGAGCGGAGCGCTCGGTCAGGAGCAGCATCGGTTCCGCCCGCATGACGACCGGAACGAGGACCGCGGCCGGCTTCGGCGTCAGGGGGTGGACCAGGGGCACGTCGTCGAGGCTGTGGTCGCCGCGCGGGTTGGCGAGCGCCTCCTCGGGATGCGGCGGCTCGGGCCGCAGACGCTCGGCTGCCAGCGTCAGGAAGTCCGGCGCGTCGTGGGGAGCAAGCCGCATCAGAAGGCGTCCAGAGCGCTGACGGGAGCGATGGGAAAGAACATGCCATCTGCCATGACACCGAAGGTGGCAGCGCCTTCCACATCCCGTTCCTCGCCGAGGGCGACGAGATCCAGCGCCAGGGAGCGCGTCACCCGCGCCCACAGATCCCCTCGGATCTTCACGGAGGGCTTGACCCCGCCGCTGGCGTCCTGCTCGAAGCGCAGGGGATGCGCGGGCCCGACCTGCACGAGATCGTCCACATTGGTCCGGAAGGCGATCTGGCGGCTTGCGCCGTCGCCGTCCACGGCCATCTCGACGGCGAGGAACGGCGCATCCTCGACCGTGATGCCGACCCGTTCGACCGGGGTGACGAGCACGTAGCGCTCCGGATCCTTGCGCAGCACCGTCGAGAAGAGCCTCACGAGAGCCGGACGGTTGATGGGGGTGCCCATGTAATGCCACGTCCCGTCGGCCGCGATGCGCATGTCGATCTCGCCGCAATAGGCCGGGTTCCAGCGCTCGACCGGCGGCGGTCCCTTGCGCGCGCGATCGGAGCCCAGCGCCGCTGTCAGGCGGGCCAGGGCATTCCCGGGAGCGGAGGCGGAGGGTTCGGTCATGACGCAAGCGTGAACAGGATTTTGAACTTTATGGATCGACGAACGGCCGCCGATTGTTACTTCTAAGGGCATCGTGCGGAAAAGTGGACCCGGTTTTCCGCATCAACGATGCACACATCAATGACGAAGGATCGGATCCGATCCCAAAAGTGGGTCCACTTTTGGGTCCGATGCTTTAAAGCATAGAGCCCTCGGCTGTCTCGTCCACTCCATCCGTCCTTCGCTGCGGCGCAACGACCCTTGCACCTCGACACGGATCGAAGGCAGACTACCTACCGGGGGCAATTGCGATCGAGGAGAGTGACCTCATGACGGCCAGCATTGCTCAGGCGCCTACCGCATTGGACGACGCGATCATCCGCAACGCGGAGGCGACCCTCGAGACTGTCGGCCGGGCCCGCGAGGCCATCCACACGGTCATCTTCGGCCAGGAAGACGTGGTCGATCTCACCCTCATCACCCTTCTCGCGGGCGGCCACGGCCTGCTCGTGGGCGTTCCCGGCCTCGCCAAGACGAAGCTGGTGGAGACGCTCGGCACCGTGCTCGGGCTCGACGCCCGCCGCATCCAGTTCACCCCGGACCTGATGCCCTCCGACATCCTCGGGTCCGAGATCCTCGACGAGGGCGCCGACCGGCGCCGTTCCTTCCGTTTCGTGAAGGGCCCGGTCTTCGCGCAGCTCCTGATGGCCGACGAGATCAACCGCGCGAGCCCGCGCACCCAGTCGGCCCTGCTCCAGGCCATGCAGGAGCATCACGTCTCCGTGGGGGGCGAGCGGCACGACCTGCCCCAGCCCTTCCATGTGCTGGCGACCCAGAACCCGATCGAGCAGGAAGGCACCTATCCCCTTCCGGAAGCCCAGCTCGACCGATTCCTGCTCGAGATCGACGTCGGCTATCCGACGCGCGAGGCCGAGCGGCGCATCCTGATCGAGACCACGGGCGCCGACGAGCACAAGCCGCAGGCGGTCATGAACGCCGAGGCTCTCATGAACGCCCAGCGCCTCGTGCGCCGCCTGCCGGTCGGCGAGAGCGTGGTCGAGGCGATCCTCGACCTCGTCCGCTCGGCACGTCCCGAGGGCAACGGCATCGAGGGCGTGACCGACAGGATTCTCTGGGGGCCGGGTCCCCGCGCCAGCCAGGCCCTGATGCTGGCGGTGCGCGCCCGCGCGCTGATCGAAGGCCGGGTCGCCCCGTCGATCGCCGACGTGGTGGCGCTCGCCGAGCCGGTGCTCAAGCACCGCATGGCCCTGACCTTCTCGGCCCGGGCGGATGGAGAGACCATCAAGAGCATCGTCGGCCGGCTCACGTCGCGGCTGGCAGGCTAGGAACCCCGTCATGGCCCGTGTCCGGGTCCTCCCCGAAAGCGCCCGCTCGCCGGGCCGCCGCGAAACGGAAAGCGCTCTCTCCCTCGCAGACCGCATGCCGCACCTCGTGCTCGAGTCCCGGCGGGTCGCCGCCAACCTGGCCCACGGCATCCACGGCCGCCGGCGCGCCGGCACCGGCGAAACCTTCTGGCAGTTCCGCCCCTTCGTGGCCGGCGAGGCGGCACAGCGCATCGACTGGCGCCGCTCGGCCCGCGACGACCGGCTCTATGTGCGCGAGCGCGAGTGGGAGACCGCCCAGACCGTCTGGTTCTGGATCGACCGCTCCGCCTCCATGGGCTATGTCTCGGAGCTGGCGCAGGCGCCCAAGGTCGAGCGCGCCATCGTGCTCGGCCTCGCTCTCGCCGACGCCTTCGTCGAGGCCGGCGAGCGGGTCGGCATGCTCGGCCTCATGCCGCCGCGGGCGACGCGGCGCATCGCCGAGACCATGGCCCAGACCCTGGTGGCCGACCGGGCGTCCCTGGAAGAGGATCTGCCCCCGCAGGCTCCCGTGGCGCCCCAGCACGAGGCCGTTCTGATCAGCGATTTCCTGTCGCCCCTGTCCGATGTCACCGCCATGGTCGAAGGCATCTCGTCACGCGGGGCGCGCGGTCATCTCGTGATGATCGTCGATCCCGTCGAGGAGACCTTTCCGTTCCAGGGACAGGCCGTCCTGCACGATCTCGAGGACGGGCTGTCGTTGCGGATCGGCGATGCGGTCTCCTGGGGCCGTGCCTACCGGCTGCGGATCGAGGAGCACCGGGAGGCGCTTCAGCAGCTGGCCCGCCGCCGCGGCTGGACCCTGACCATCCACCGCACCGACCGGCCGGCCAGCGAAGCCGCCCTGCGCATCATGACGCTCGTGTCGACCGCGCGCGGCACCGGCCTGGGAGGGCGTTGAGCCATGCTGGGCCTTCCCCTCACCTTCGCGGTTCCGCTCGTTTTGACGGCGCTGGCGGCCCTGCCGGCGATCTGGCTGCTCCTGCGCATCACGCCGCCGCAGCCGCGCCGGGTCGACTTCCCGCCCCTCAAGATCCTGGCGGACCTGCGGCCCGAGCAGGAAATGCCTGCGCGCACCCCCTGGTGGCTCCTGCTGCTGCGGCTGCTGCTCGCCGCCTTCCTCATCCTGGCGGCCGCGGGCCCGATCTGGAACCCGCTGGCGGAGGACGACAACCGCTCGCCGCTCCTGATCGTGCTCGACAACGGCTTTGCCGCCGCGCATGACTGGCGCGAGCGCATGAACCTCGCGGTCGAGCGCGTCGAGGCGGCGGGCCGCGACGGGCGCACGGTCGCGCTCGTGGCGACCGCCGAGGCTCCCGCGGCCATCGAGCCGGCGAGCCCGTCCACCGCGCTGGAACGGCTTCGGTCCTTGAAACCCCTGCCGCATCTGCAGGACCGCCAGGCCCATCTCGATTCCGTCAGGCGGTTCCTGGAATCGACTCCCGAGACCAACATCGTCTGGATCAGCGACGGGGTGGCGGGCGTTGATGGACAGGGCTTCATCGATGGTTTGGCCAAGATGGCGAACGGGCAGCGGATCACCGTTCTCAAAGCGGAGCGCGCTCCGGCCCTGGCCGTTGCCGGCGCGGAGAATGCCAGCGGCCAGCTCAATGCGAGGCTCGTGCGTCCCGAGCCGAACGGACGCGATGCCGGCACCGTGCGCGCCCTCGACCTCAAGAGCCTGCCGCTCGCGGACATGCGCTTCGCCTTCGATCCGACCGCCACCGAGACGAGCGTCGCGTTCGATCTGCCCACCGAGATCCGCAACGCCATCGCGCGCATCGAGGTCCTCGGCGAGGGCTCGGCCGGGGCCGTGCATCTCCTCGACGAGCGCGGCAAGCGCCGCCGCGTGGGGCTGGTGTTCGGCGGCACCTCCGATCAGGCTCAGCCCCTGCTCTCGCCGCTCTACTACATCGAGCGCGCCCTCGCGCCCTATTCGGAGATCCGCAACGGGCGCGGCGCGGTGGCCGACGCGGTGAACCAGCTCATCGACGAGCAGGTGTCCGTTCTCGTGCTGGCCGACGTGGGGGGGCTCGACCGGGAGACCCTGGGCCGGGTCACGGCCTTCGTCGAGAAGGGCGGCATGCTCCTGCGCTTCGCGGGCTCCCGCCTGGCCGCCGGCAACGACGAGCTCGTGCCGGTGCGCCTGCGCCGGGGCGGGCGCAGCCTCGGCGGCACCCTGTCCTGGGACACCCCCAAGACCTTCGCGCCCTTCACCCGGGAAAGCCCTTATTTCGGCCTGACCGTGCCGGAGGAGATCGGCATCCACCGCCAGATCCTCGCGGAGCCGGACGGCGACCTGCCGGGGAAGACCTGGGCGTCGCTTGCCGACGGCACGCCCATCGTGACGGCGGACAAGCGCGGCGACGGCATGATCGTGCTCTTCCACGTCACCGCCGACACCACCTGGTCGAACCTGCCCCTGTCGGGCCTCTTCGTCGACATGCTGCGCCGGACCACGGCGCTCGCGGGCGCGCCGAGCGATGCCAATGCGGAGGCGCGCAACGCGGAGAACGACACGGTGGCTCCACGACTGACCCTCGACGGCTACGGCATCTACACGTCGCCCCCGGCCAATGCCCGCGCCGTGGCGCGCAACTACGCCGAGCGCGCGACCGGAGAGCATCCGCCGGGCTTCTACGGGCCGGTGGATTCGAGCCTCGCGGTGAACGCGCTCCTGCCGGGCGACCGGCTCGCGCCTCTCGACTTCGCTCCCCTCAACGGCCGGGTCGCGCCCCTCGCCGGGGCGCAGACCATCGATCTGCGCATGCCGCTCTTCATGCTGGCTCTCGTGCTCCTGCTGATCGACACCCTCGCGTCGCTCTGGCTCGGCGGCCATCTGTCGAACGTCGCCTCCCGCCTGCGCCGGGCCGGCGCCGCGGCCGCCATCGTGCTCGGGGCGTCCCTTCTCCTCAACCCGGCTTCGGACGCGAACGCGCAGGAGCGCCGCTCGTCCATGACCATGGAGAGCTCCAGCCCCGCCCTCGTGACGCGGCTCGCCTATGTGGTCACGGGCGATTCACAGGTCGACGAGACGAGCAAGGCAGGCCTGACCGGGCTGACGCAGGTGCTGAGCCAGCGCACCGCCCTGTCGCCCGGAGAGCCGATCGGCATCGATCTCTCGCGGGACGAGGTGGCGTTCTATCCGCTGATCTACTGGCCCATCGTGGCATCCCGGCCCATGCCGTCCGAAGCCGCGATCCGGCGTCTCGACGCCTTCATGAAGGGCGGCGGCACGGTGATCTTCGACACACGCGACGCCTTCGGCAACCGTCCGGACGGCGCTCCCACGGCCGAGGGGCAGTACCTGCGCCGGATGCTGGCGAGCCTCGACATTCCCGAGCTCGAGCCGGTGCCGGCCGATCACGTGCTGACCAAGACCTTCTACATCCTCGACAGCTTCCCGGGCCGTTACGCCACCGGGCAGACCTGGGTCGAGGCCCTGCCGCCCGCGCCCGAGGGCGAGGCGAGCCGCCCGGCCCGCTCCGGCGACGGGGTGTCGCCGATCATCATCACGTCCAACGATCTCGCGGCCGCCTGGGCGGTCGGCGCCCGGGGCGAGTTCATCTACCCGATCGTGGGCAGCGACCAGCGCCAGCGGGAATTCTCGTACCGCAGCGGCGTCAACATCGTCATGTATGCGCTGACCGGCAACTACAAGGCCGATCAGGTGCACGTGCCGGCCCTGCTCGAACGCCTCGGGCAGTAAGAGGGAAACGGTTTGCTCTCGATCAGCTTCTCCCCGCTCATCCCGGCCTATGCCCTCTGGGCCCTCGGTGCGGTCGTCGCGCTGCTCGCGATTCTCGCGCTGATCTCCCGCGGACCCGTGGCGATCCTCAGGGCGGTCGCCCTCGGGCTCGTGCTCCTGGCGCTCGCCAACCCGGCGCTCGTGCAGGAGGACCGGGACAAGGTGAAGGACATCGTGGCGATCGTGGTCGACCGCTCCACCTCGCAGACCCTGGGCGACCGCCCGGCCATGACCGATCAGGTGCGGGCCGAGCTGGAGCGGCGCTTCGGCTCCCTGGCCGACGTGGACCCGCGCTTCATCGAGGCGGACGACGGCAGCGGCGACGACGGCACGCGCCTGTTCGCCGCCCTGTCCAACGGGTTGGCCGACGTGCCGCCGGACCGGCTCGCCGGCGTGGTCTTCGTGACCGACGGCGTGGTGCACGACATCCCGTCCTCCGTGGAGGGTCTCGGCTTCCGGGCGCCCCTCCACGCGCTCATCACCGGCCGTCCGGACGAGCGCGACCGGCAGATCAAGCTGCTCGAGGCGCCCCGCTTCGGCATCGTGGGCAAGGACCAGACGATCCGCGCCCAGATCATGGAGCGCGGCGGCACCGGCTCGGCCCTCGTCACCGTGCGCCGCGACGGACAGGTTCTCACCCGCCAGCAGGTTCGCGCCGACACGCCCTTCACCCTCGACGTGCGCATCGAGCATGGCGGCACCAACGTGGTCGAGCTCGAAGTGGAAGGCCTGCCCAACGAGCTGACGCAGGCCAACAACCGGGCGGTGATCCCCATCGAGGGCATCCGCGAGAAGCTGCGCGTGCTGCTCGTCTCCGGCGAGCCCCATGCCGGGGAGCGGACCTGGCGCAACCTCCTCAAGTCCGACGCCAACGTGGACCTCGTCCACTTCACGATCCTGCGCCCGCCGGAGAAGCAGGACGGCACGCCGATCAACGAACTCTCGCTGATCGCCTTCCCGACCCGCGAGCTGTTCCAGCAGAAGATCAAGGAATTCGACCTGATCATCTTCGACCGCTACGCGAACCAAAGCATCCTGCCGTCCAGCTATTTCGAGAACATCGTGCGCTACGTGCGCGAGGGCGGGGCGATCCTGGTGGCGGCGGGCCCCGAATTCGCGAGCTACGGCAGCCTCGCGCAGACCAGGCTTGCGCCGATCATCCCGGGCCAGCCCAACGGCAGCATCGTCGAGCAGCCCTACAAGGCGCAGATCACCGACACCGGCGACCGCCACCCCGTCACCCGCGACCTGCCGGGCTCGGAGCAGTCGCCGCCGGCCTGGGGCGAGTGGCTGCGCATCATCGGCTCGCAGGTGCAGTCGGGCGACACGCTCATGTCGGGAGCGAACGACCTGCCGCTCCTCGTCCTGCGCCGGGAGGAGAAGGGCCGCGTGGCGCTGCTGCTCTCCGACCATGCCTGGCTCTGGGCCCGCGGCTATCAGGACGGCGGCCCGCATCTCGACCTTCTGCGCCGCCTCGCCCACTGGCTCATGAAGGAGCCGGCCCTCGAGGAGGAGGCCCTGCGGGCGAGCGCGCAGGGGCGCGACATCCGCGTCGAGCGCCAGACCATGGCCGAGACGGCCGACCCCGTGACCATCGTGGCCCCGAGCGGCCAGGAGAGCAGCGTCCCGCTCACCGAGACGCGCCCCGGCCTCTTCACCGCCCAGGTGGCCAGCCGCGAGCTCGGCCTGCACACGGTCCGGTCGGGCGATCTCATCACCTTCGTGAGCATCGGCCCGGCCAATCCGCGCGAGCTCATGGACGTGTTCAGCAACACCGAGGCCCTGAGCGCGATCGCCGAAGCGACCGGCGGGTCGGTGCGGCGCGTCGCGATGGCGGGTGATCAGAGCATCACGGTGCCGCGCGTCCTCGCGGTGCATTCGGGCAGCCGCTTCTCCGGCGGCGACTGGATCGGCATCAAGCCGAGCGACAGCGCCATCGTGCGCGGGGTATCGGTCTTCCCGATGGCGCTCGGCTTCGTAGGGCTCGTGCTCCTGATCGGCTCCACCCTCGCGGCCTGGCTGATCGAGGGACGCCGCCGGGCCTGACCGGAATCGCAGCGCTCATCAGCCACGTCGTCACCGGGCTCCTCCCGGTGACGACGGAGAGGCCGGATCGTTCGCGCTACCCGTCCGAGTCGGGCAGCGGGCTCACCAGTCCCTTGGCGCCCGCCATCGCGCCTTCCACCAGTTCCAGGGCCAGGAAGCGGACCGGGTTGACCGGACCCGGAAGCTGCAGCTGCTGCGGCGGGATGCGCCTGAAGCCGAAGCGGCTGTAATAGGGCTCGTCGCCCACGAGCAGCACCAGGGTATGGCCCCCGGCCTTGGCGGCATCGAGGGAGCGGCGCATGAGGGCGGCGCCGATGCCGCGGCTCTCGAAGGCGGGCTCCACCGTGAGCGGGCCCAGCATCAGGGCCGGCACGTCGCCCGCCTTCACCGGGGTGAGGCGCACCGAACCGACCAGCAGGGTGCCGACCAGGGCCGTGAAGGACAGATCGAGCCGATGGGACGCCCCTTCCCTCAGGCGCGAGGCGGTGCGGGCGAAGCGGCCCGGCCCGAAGGCGCGCTCGTGCAGGCGCTCGATGGCTTCGGAATCGATGGGTTGCTCGGTGCGGATCAGGAGCGAGAGCTCGGTCATGGACGGACTCGGGGACGAGAGGGAACGGAAAACGGCTGAACGGAACGTCAGCCGTGTCGTCGTCGCGAAATCCGTGTGATGCTCATGGGGCTCGGCATTTCATGAAGGTCGCAAGGCCATAGCAGCGCCGGGAACGCGGCGCAAACCCTCTCTCACCAGTTCGCCGAGACGGGCTGGCCCTCGAGGATCTCGGCCAGGCGTCGGCGGGTCGCGGCCGTCGTTCCCTCGGGCAGCCCCTCGATGGGGAAGAAGCCCGCCTCGGCGATCTCCCGGTCCGGCTGCTTGACGGCGAGCACCGTGAAACGGCGGATGACGTAGACCAGCACGTGGTCGCGCCGGGAGATCCGGCTGTTGAAGAAGACGCCGAACAGCCTGGGCGTCTCGTCCATGGCGATGCAGGCCTCCTCCTGGAGCTCGCGGCCCAGGGCCTCGAGGGCGGTCTCGCCGGTCTCGACGCCGCCCCCCGGCAGGTGCCAGCCGGCCACGTAGGTGTGCCGGATGAGGAAGACCCGGTTCCGGTCGTCGAGGACCACGGCCCGAACGCCGAGCGTCATGCCCCGGGAGAAGCGCCAATAGGTATGGAGTGCCCGGGAGACGAGGCGCGCGGACCGGCGAGGCTGAGGATCGGACATCGGGCCACCCCATCACGGCAAGGTTACGGGAGGATGAATGTAGTCATTCATCCACTGCATAGCTGTTCCGGTATTTTGTCGCGTGACCGGGATTAGACGAAGGTCTAAGACAAGACCAACCAAAGGTGTTCCGATGTTTCTCGCGCTGATCCTGTCCCGTCTCAACCGTTCCGCCCGCTTCTCCTGGTCCCCGGCCCTCAACCTCGAGGACCGCTCGATCTACTCGACCCTGATCCCGGGCGCGCAGTACTGAGTCTGAGGCCTCGCCTCCGTTGACGCGGGGAGGCTTGGCAACGGCCCGGCTTATTGTTTAGAATCCTTCTAAACAGGAGCGGGCATGAAGTCTCTATCCCAATTGTCCGAGCGCGAGGTTATCGCGCTCGCCATCGGCAGCGAAGAGGAAGATTCGCGGATCTACCAGCATTTCGCGGATCGCCTCCGGGGTGACTTCCCCGCCTCGGCCGAAATCTTCGACGGCATGGCCGAGGAGGAGCGCGCCCATCGCAACGCCCTCTACGGCTTCTACCGCGACCGCTTCGGCGAGCATCTCCCGCCGATCCGCCGCGAGGACGTGCGCGGCTTCCTGAAGCGCCGCGCCGTGTGGTGGAGCCCGCATCTCGACCTCGACCGCATGCGCCGCGAGGCGGAGGTCATGGAGCTGCAGGCCGCGAACTTCTACGAAAAGGCCGCCCAGCAGACCCTCGACGTGTCCGTGCGCGAATTGTTCACCAGGCTCGCCGAGATCGAGCGCGGCCACGAGCGCAAGGCCGGCGAGCTGCATGCCGCCCATCTCACCGAGAACGCCGAGGCCGCCGAGGAGCATGCCCGCCGCCGGCTCTTCGTGCTGCAATACGTGCAGCCGGGGCTGGCCGGGCTGATCGACGGCTCGGTCTCCACCCTCGCGCCCCTGTTCGCCGCCGCCTTCGCGACCCAGAACAACTGGGAGACCTTCCTGGTCGGGCTCGCGGCCTCGGTGGGCGCCGGCATCAGCATGGGCCTGACGGAGGCCCTCTCCGACGACGGCGAGATCACGGGCCGCGGCTCGCCCTGGCTGCGCGGGCTGGTCTGCGGGGTCATGACGGCGGCCGGCGGCCTCGGCCATACCCTGCCCTATCTGGTGCCGGATTCCTGGCCCAACGCCTTTCTCCTCGCCACCGGCATCGCGGCCCTCGTGGTGGCGGTCGAGCTCGTGGCGATCTCGTGGATCCGCACCCGGTTCATGGACACGCCGTTCTGGAGCGCGACCCTGCAGGTGGTCGTGGGCGGCATTCTGGTGCTTCTCGCCGGGATCTTCATCGGCAGCGCTTGACGCGCGGGGCACCGCGCGCGAACTCTCGCTTCCCGACGCATCAACCCGGCCGCCATGTTCCGCATCGCTCACCTGACCGACCCCCATGTGGGCCCGCTGCCCCGGCCGCGTCTCAAGCAGCTTCTGAGCAAGCGCCTGACCGGCTGGTACAACTGGCACCGCAGCCGGCACGACCTGCACGACATGGAGCTCCTGGCCGAGCTCGTCGCCGACATCCATGCGCAGAAGCCCGACCACATCACCTGCACGGGCGATACCTGCAACATCGGCCTTCCGGACGAATGGAAGACGTCCCGGGTCTTTCTCGAGAGCCTGGGCGACCCGTCCCGCGTGACCTTCGTGCCGGGCAACCACGACGCCTATGTGCGCGGCTCGCTCGAGGGGCTGCTGCGGGAGATCTCGCCCTGGACCCGGGGCGACGACGGCCGCGAAGGCGCGTTCCCCTACCTGCGCCGCTACGGGTCCATCGCCGTGGTCGGCCTCTCCTCCGCCATCCCGACCCTGCCCTTCGTGGCCAGCGGACGGGTCGGGTCGCGGCAGATGAAGGCCGTCGAGCAGATCCTCGGCGAGCTGGGGCGGGACCCGGGCTGCTTCCGGATCGTGCTGATCCACCACCCGCCCCATGTCGGCGGCGCGGAAGCGGGCCGCAACCTCACCGACGCCTCCCGGTTCGAGAAGATGCTGTGCCGGGTCGGCGCCGAGCTCGTGCTGCACGGGCACAACCATGTGGGCTCGCTCGCCCATCTCGACGGCCCGCGCGGCCCCATCCCGGTGATCGGCGCGCCCTCGGCCTCGGCGCGCGGCGGAACCCTGACCCACAAGGCCGGCTACCATCTCTTCACCATCGACCGGGACGAGACCGGATTTCTCCTCATGGCGGAATTGCGGGGCCTGAAGCCCGACGGCACGGTCGGAGGCATGGGCATGCTCTCCCTCGCCCGCATTCGCCAGCCCGAGGCGAAGTCCTGAGAAAACCTCCGGGACCGCGCTCAAGCATATGGCCGCGCTGAAACGTCAAGCTTCGAAGAATAGGCGCGCTTTCCACTGTCGCGCGAGGTATCTCTATTGTCCTTCAGCGTGACGAAAGCCAAGCTTTGGCGGGTTGATCGGAATTTATGCTGAACGAAGCCTGACTTTCCTGGAACCGCTTAGATCGAATGCCGTTGAAGGGGTGCAGCAGCCACCCACGACCTCCGCGAGCCCGATGGGCTTCGCACGGTGTTCTGCGATCCCGGTAACAGGAGTTCACCCCATGAAGAAATATCTTCCCCTCGCGGCCCTGCTTGCATCCGTTTCGGCCGTCCCGGCCTCTGCCCAGATCATGGACGGCCAGACCTACCGCATGATGGCGGCTCAATCGGATGCTTTCGAGATCGCTTCGAGCCAGCTCGCCCTTGAGCGCTCGCGCAACCCCGCCGTTCGCCGCTACGCCCAGAACATGATCAAGGACCACAGCATGACCAGCCAGGCCCTGAACGGCGGCCGCCCGGTCTATTCCGCGTCCGGTGAGTTCATCGGCGGCTCCCTGGGCGGCACCCTCGCCGGCGCCGGCATCGGGGCCCTCGTGGGCGGCCCGGTCGGAGCGGCCGTGGGCGCAGGCGTCGGCGCGACGGCCGGCGCGACCGCGGGCGCGGCCGCCAGCGGCGCTCCGGGCACGGCCGGCGGAACGGCGACCGGCG
>NZ_JAMXFI010000070.1:0-40098 GCF_025460875.1 Microvirga yunnanensis | reverse complement strand
ACAGCACATGGAGGGCATCGAGATCCGCATCCATGATGTCGCGGAGTTGTACGGTGAAGGCATCAAGGAGAAATGTATCGTCCAGCATGATCGTACCTATTGTTCGGAGGTCTGCCTCGTCTCAGTGGCTGTCGCTTTGCCCCTAAAGGCGAGATGAGGAACTCAACAGAATCAATGGCGATCCTTCGCCGCTAAATGTGAGATTTTGCCTTTAAAATCGAGATTTTCCCCCTAAAAGTGAGACAGCGTTTACAGGGGCGTGCAGCTAGCTGCGATGGCGATGGAACGGGACCTGACAGAGTTCGCCAAGGTCACCTTGCTCCGAAGCTATCACAAGGAAGCCCGTTTGCTCGCCACCGTCGATTGTATCGCGCGCCAGATACAGCACCGGGTTCACACGCAGGGATCAAAGAGCAGCGAACAAACCTGATCGGCATCTCACCTTTAAGAGCAATGAATGTCGCGTTTCGACGCCCAACGCGACGAATCTCGGAATTAAAGGCAAAGCGACAGACCCCGTGGGCGCTGGTGACCGAGAGAGACGTGCGCTCCCGCCTGCACAGCGAAAGGAGCGCACCATGGCCCAGGCGCCCCCACAATCCACGCGCAATCCCTACCGTGACCCCTACGACGCGTGGGTCATCCAAGCCGCCAGAGAGGCCATCAGGCGGTCGCGCGAATTGCTGAATGACACCAAAACCCTCGTCAAACCCCGACAGCACTGGCCTGTTCAAGGTCCCGGGAAGAAGCGGCCCCAAGCTGACGAAAGGGTTCGGGGCTGAACGTTCCGAAAAATTCCCCAGGGTCCTTGGACGGCTGCTCCGATGAGGCGCATAGTGGTGCCATCATCGGCAGGTTCGAACCCGCAGGCGCCGGTGGCTGAGAGCGACCTGCGCTCCCGCCTGCATGGCCGAGGAGTGTCGCCATGAGCGACCTCCAACGAGAACGGGAAGACCTCGTCACCGCGGATCGGCATCTTGCCGCCGGCGAGCAGCGCATCGCTGAGCAGATCGCGCTGATCCGGAGAATGACCCGGGACGGCTACGACACCGCCCTGGCTCGCGACCTGCTGCGCCTGCTGGACGAGACCATGGTAACCTGGAAGGACCACCGCCAACTCATCCTGGACGCAATTGCCCGGCATGAACGGGATCTTGCCTCTCCTCGACGGCATCCCGGGCCAGGCTCTCCCTAACCCGTTCAAGCTCCTCAGGCAGGTGCAGTCGTTCCGACACCTGATCGTCATCGCTCTAAGAATGATCATCGCGGGCTGATCGGGGGCTCGCGATCAGCCCCCTTTATGGAGCCGACGTCGGCCAGAACGCCCACAGGGTCAGGGAGATCGCAGAGATCCAAAGAGCGATGATGGCCACCGCTGCTGCGCGGCTGGTCGGGCGCTCGGATCGCCGTTGCGCCTCCTCACGGAACTCCGCCATCAGCGGCTCGGGGATCATCCTGATCACAAGAGCGATGGCGATGGGCAGGAGGATCACCTCATCGAGATAGCCCAGCACCGGGATGAAGTCGATGGGGCTGAGCGCGTAAGCTGCAATCGCCACTGCCGCAACCTTCACATACCACGGCACCCGAGGGTCACGGCCGGCGATGTAGAGGGCAACGACGTCCTTCTTGATGGCGCGGGCCCAATCCTTCAGCCGTGCCCCGGTCCTCATTCCTTGATCCTTTCCGGAGAGATGGCATTGTTGCCCGAGCAGCACGCCGCCGGGTGTCTACGTGGCTCAGTCCTCCCGCTCAGAGGGCGGTGCTCGCATTGCCCTTCACGATCACTGGGCCGGTCGGTTGTCCGGTTGGCGACCCCTGTGGGGGTTCGACCGAAACCGCGATGACTTGATCAGGACGCAGTCGCGGAAGCCTGTCCAGGTTCAATCTCAAGGAGCGAAGTTCATGGATCACCCCGACCGAGATCGGGTTCTGGTTCGCTCCGGGGATCGCCCAAATCTCAAGTGCCCGCCCTGCCGGGATCTCGAGGCCTTGCAGCGGAATGAACTCGGCCCTTCCATTCGCGAAGGCATTCACGACAGCCGCAGGGCGGCTTTCATCGGTCAGCAGCACCGCGATGAGCACCGGCTCGCGGGCAGCTCGGCTCGCCAGCACACCAGCGCCGAGCGCCAGGAGGAGGGAGGCGAAGGCTCCGGCCAGTCCGGCCATGCGCCAGAACCGTAAGCTGTGCCAGAGCGCGAGCACGGTTGTGGCAGGGCTCGGGACCGCCACGGGCGTTGAGTCGACGGTGAGCCGAGGTGGAGCTTGCTCGCCAAGATCGGCCTCGATGCGGTGCCAGAGCGTCTCAGGAACCGGCACGGGCGATGCCGTTTCGTTGATTTCGGCGAAGCGGGACTGCCATTGCAGGACGGCCATCTGGAACTCCGGGTCACGTTCAGCCAAGCGCTCGGCCTCGCGAAGCTCCTCGCTCTCCAGAAGCCCGAGCACATACTCGGCGGCAAGGCGGTTGCGGTCGGGATTGATGCTGCCGCTCATGCCATGCACTCCCTCAGCGCCACGAGCGACCGCCGGATCCAGGACTTCATCGTCCCGAGCGGCACACCGAAGCGGCCAGCCAGTTCACCATGGCTCAGGCCCTCGACATATGCGATCAGCAGAGCCTTCCGCCTGGCAGGATCGAGGCGCTCCAGGCAGCGCTTCAGGGCACCGGTGTCGGACAGGCGCATCACAATTGTCTCGGCATCCTCCTCAGACGCCTCCAGCCCCATCGGCTCGAAGTCATCGACAAGGTCAGTCCGGTTCTCGTCCCGCAGGATGTTGAGGCATCTGTTGCGCAGAATGGCATACAGCCAGGTACGGGCCTGGCCCCGAGCCGGGTCAAAGCTCGCGGCCTTCGTCCAAACCTGCACGAAGGTGTCGTGGACCGCCTCCTCAGCCAGCGCCCTCCGGCGCAAGAGGCGCATGGCCACGCCCAGCATCCGGGGAGCCTCCGCATCGTAGATCGCGCGCAGGGCAAGTCGATCGCCGTGCGCAATCCGCTGCAAGGTATCGTGCAAGTCGAGGGCAGGGGAAGGTGCCTTCCCGAGCGGTTTTACCACATCCAGCCTCCGTCGACGGGTCCCGTGTGGATTACACGGGCAGGGCGTCCACGGATGCAAAGCTAAACACATTTATGATGGGGCGCATCCATCCGGGCAGCCGTTTCGACCCTCCCCACAAAAGATTTTAGTCTTAGCATGCATCCATCCATCCAAACGGTGTGTATCCACCACGTCAGGCGCAGGTTGCCCTGACCCGTGCACCCTACGCGGCACGGTCCACACCGGGAGGTTCCGATGCCATTCTCCAAAAGTCCTGTTGCCCTTGGTCTTGCCGCTGCCCTGTTCGCCGCTCCCGCTTTCGCCCAGGGTGTCAAGATGGTCGGAGGCGCTCCGATGTACCCGACGAAGAACATCGTCCAGAACGCCGTCAACTCGAAGGACCACACAACCCTCGTGGCGGCCGTCAAGGCAGCAGGTCTTGTCGACACGCTCCAGACCCCCGGTCCATTCACCGTGTTCGCGCCCACCAACACGGCCTTTGCCAAGCTGCCTGCCGGCACGGTGGAGACGCTGGTCCAGCCGGCCAACAAGGACAAGCTCACCTCGATCCTGACCTATCATGTGGTTCCAGGCCGCTACACGGCGCGCGAGCTGCTGGCATTGGTCAAGCAAGGCGGGGGACAGGCGCAGCTCAAGACCGTGCAGGGAGAAACCCTGACCGTCGTACCCGGACGCAGCGGCAAGACCCTGTTCGTGAGCGACATGAAAGGCAACGATGCCCGGATTACTATGGCCGACGTGATGCAGTCCAATGGTGTCATTCACGTGATCGACACCGTCGTGACGCCTTAACCCGATGAAGCGGCGCGCCTCTCGAGGCGCGCCGAACGTCCCAACATTCCGCCGGATCAGCGCATGCTCATCGCGACGCTCGGCTTTGGTACGACGCCGCTTCACACACCTTCACGAGCGCCAGATCTCAAAAAATTTCCGCGCTGGTGCATCCGCTGACGGAGCTGGCGTGTAGCCGTCTGACCAGGGTGAGTGCGTCCTGTCTGTCTTGCGTTCACGTGCCTTAAGCCGCCCTGGCGCAACAGCGACAATCAGAGGAGACGTCGATGGACGAGCATACGCATACCGGGAGCAACGGCAGTGTTTCGAGCGGGTCTCACAGCTCGACCACGCTCAACAACGCCAATCTCGCCGCCGCCCTTCAGGCCTTCGAGGGCGTGGATCGCGTGTTCTTCGCCGACCTGAACGAGTTGAACAACTCGGAGGCCGAAGGCGGCGCCCTTCTGCTTCTCAAGGGTGACAAGCTCACGGTCATCACAGCCGCCAGGGGCGTGGAGGCCGGCCAGACACACATCCAGCACATCCATGGCTTCGAGGACGGAAGCAACGCCTCCGTGCCGACACTCGCCCAGGACGATGACCGCGACGGCTTCATCGAACTGGCCGAAGGCCTGGACACCTACGGGCCGATCCTTCTCAATCTTACGGCGACGCCCGGCGGCGATCTCTCAGGTTTTCCAACTCCCGCAACCGATTCCTTCCTGTTCTCGCGGACCTACGATCTGTCGGACCCGAGGAACGGCGACCTCGCGAAGCTGCTCGACGATGTTTCGCTCTCGCGCCGCGAGATCGTCCTGCACGGCAAGTCGGTTCTGGAGGGACACGGCCAGGGCACCGGCGGCGAGGTCGACGGCAGCGCGGGATACAAGCTCGTCCTGCCGATCGCTTCGGGCGAGATCCGCGAGATGTCCCATGACAAGGCTCTCGTCTCCTTTCAAGCCGCTGTCTCGCTGTGGCTCGGCAAGAGCATTGCCGGCGGTCGGGGGGATGATCACCTCACAGGAGGCGCAGGACACGAGTCGTTGCTCGGCTTTGCCGGGGATGACCGCCTCGCCGGGGGACGAGGGGACGATTACCTCAGTGGCGGCTCCGGCCGGGATCGCCTTTCCGGCGGCTCGGGGGACGACTACCTCGATGGCGCCGCAGGCCATGACCGGCTCTTCGGCAGCTCCGGCAAGGATTACCTTTATGGTGGCTCGGGCGACGACGACCTCACGGGCGGCAGCGGTCACGACCATCTTTTTGGTGGCACAGGCCGTGACCGAGCCTTCTTCAACGTCTCGAAGGACGGTTCCGACTCGGTCGACCTCGGCTCCGGCTCCGATATCGTGGACGTCAGTGCCGCAACGCGGGGGCAGGTGCGGCTGACCTTCACGAGCGCCGAGGTCGGCAATGGGATTGCCACCGATTCCAACACGATGGCCAACCAGGATGGCGGCCTGGCTGTGCGCCTGCAAGCCGAGAACGGCTCCGATGTCCTGACCGGCGAGGTCAGCCGCTTCGATGACGAAGGCATCACCTTCGTCGCCTCGTCGCGGGGGCTCACGTTCGACGTGCGTGACCTCGTCTCTGGTGTGGCCCGGGGTGACCAGTTTGGCGCAGTGACGCTGGGCACCAGGGGAGCTGACGATCTTAAGGTGGTTCTGTCCGCCAAGGCCTACTACTTCAACGCCGGCATGGGAAACGATCGTGTCACCGGCGGAGCCAAAAGTGATTTCCTGGTCGGCGGAGCCGGCGACGATACCCTGAACGGCCGTGCAGGGGACGACAAGTTCATCGCAGGCGGCGGCAACGACGTTCTGACGGGCGGACTGGGTGACGACGCGTTCATCTTCAACGCCGCGCTGAACGCCGCCACCAACGTCGACCGGATCCGTGACTTCCGTGCGAGCGACGACACGATGCATTTGGATGACGCGGTATTCACCGGACTGACAGCCGGAAGCCTGTCCGCTGGCGCGTTTGCGCTCACAAGTGCGGTGGCCGAAGCTGATGATCGCGTGGTCTACGACCAGGGTACGGGCAACCTGCTCTTCGATGCCAATGGCGGCACACGGGATGATGCCGTGGTCTTCGCCAGACTCGAGAACAGGGCCAGCATCACGTCGGCCGATTTCCTCGTGATCTGAACGGGAGCCTTGAGTGGGGCCCAGTCCTCTCCTGGCTGGGCCCTTCGCGGTTGGCGTCCGTCATGGCTGCGGCCGATATCCTGGCCTACGACGGTCGTGTGAGGTTCGGACCGACGGGAATCGGTTGATCGCCGGCCACCGGTTCTGCCCGGTACCGTAGCCTGGCGGCCAAACCGGCCGGGAGACTCCGCATGGAGGGGGCCGATTTCCCCTCACGCGGGACACCGGTTCCCGATCATCCGGGCGGGCTTCGCGCGGACGGGGTCCGGCTGTGCACCAGGGATCCGCACGCCCGGCACTGCCGTTCCCAACGGCGGAAGAGCCCGTTGGAAGGACCGAACCATTGACGACAGCGCCCGCATGGGCGGTGACGAGGTGGAGGAGCGCTGGAATGTGCTGCGCGACCTCGAGGACTGGCTGCGGATCCCGATGCTGGTGCTCAGCTTCGTCTGGCTCCTTATCGTCATCGTCGAGCTGGTGTGGGGCATCACCCGCGTGCTGGAGGTCTTCGGCGAACGTCTCCATCGGATTGGGGACATTGATGGAGCAGTACCGGAGCCGATCGGGGTTCTCGAACACGACATGGCCCTCGAAGACGCCGAGGCGGACGAAGCCTTCACCCGGCAGGACACGCTCGACACCCCTTTGTCTCACGCAAGCGATCAAGGAGGCCCTCAGGCGACGTCGGCGGACACGATCTCCGAAGGAGCGGTGTGCCTGCGAAGCATCCGGGCGCGACGACGGCAGGGACGCTCCACCCGGTGTCGGTTCGGGAAAAGCATCAGTTCCCTGGCACACGAGGGCGGCTCCACGGATCGGCCGCCCATGGCCAAATCCGCCGGGCGGACTAGAATGGTCCCGCGGAACGGATGCCGCATGGCCCACGGGAAGCCCGCGCATGAGTGCCGGGTCCAGGAGGTTCGCCCTTTCCCTCGTCCCCGCCGCTCTCCTGGCGTTCCTCCGGCCGGCGACCCGCATCCGGGTTGGGCGTTGACCGTGGCGGCCGCGAACGGGAACCGGAGGTCGCGGAGCATCGTGCCCCGGGCCGAACCTGGAGGAGGCCATGAATCGCTCCCAGTCCGCCCCGGATGGGCCTCCCACCGGCATGGATGCCGGCGAGATCAAGCAGCGGATCATCCGCGCCTACCGTCGGCTTGCCTCCGCCCCGGTCGGGGGGAGCGGCTCGCAGGCCGTCATCATCGCCCGGTTCGGGCCGTTGGAGGCCCGGCTGTCCAAGGTCCCGGCGGGGGAACCGTCCTCGGGCATGCCCATGTACTGGATCGAGATCCACTCGCACGCGAGAGGCTGCGTCATCGATAGCTGCGGGATCTGCGAGTTCGGCGAACGCGATCTGGCGAGGGCCGTCGACCTGATCATGCAGGCGGCACGGGAGGGCCGATCCCTTCAATGAAGATGGAGAACCGCTTGAGGATGCAGGGCATCGACGATGCGATCGCCGTCAAGGGTGCCAACGTCCAACTCGGGGACGGACTTCCCGTCCATGCGCGTGACGGCGTCCGGCGGGTCGCGGCCAAGTCCTTCGGCCGCCTGAGCGCCGCCTCCGTCCACTTCAGCCTGGAAGGGGGAGAGGCGGCGACATTGCGATGGGCGGAGGCTATGTCCGGCTGACCCTGCTGGGAACCCCGCTCGTCCAGATCGATCCGAGGACCAATGCCGTTGTCGCGATCTTCAAAGGGACCGGATGGGGAGACGCCCTTCGCTTCGGGGTGGATCGCTTTAGATATCGGGACATTCGATCCGCCGGCTCACGCCGCCGGATTGAGACTTTCCAGCCGCTACGGGATGGCCTGTCGATGATCCGCGGCACTGAAACCGATCGCGAGTGACGTCTCGCGTTTTCTCCCGATTGCGGTGGGAAATATCTCATCCTTTCCGACACTTGCCTTCCATTTGGTGGTCGTTGCTGCCGAATGCTGGTTAGATCATTCGCCTCTTTGAGCGCTGGCGCGGGGCTGACCTTAGCCGTACTTCCGCGAATGGACCGCAGGGCGACCTGCATGTGACCACCCGTTTACGGGCACTTTAGAGTTGATGTTGCTCCAAGTCTTGAAAGCCGGCCCAATGACAGATCGGCCTCGAGCCTCTCAATGCGATCTCAGCGGCGCAGCTTGGCTGTGGCGGCTGCCAGCAGGGCAGATTGTGACGATGGGCTGGCGCCGTGGTCGGGCTCGGCATAGCTGCCGGGCAGCAGCTTCTCAAACCGGGAGCGGATCTTGCGGTAGCACTCACAGGCTCCCTGCTCGAGACCGGCGCGGTCGATCACCGCGATGCCGCCGCGAGATTGCTCGATTAGGCCCGAGACCTGGAGGCCGCGCAGGACCGTGCTGACCGTCGAGCGCTGCACGCCGAGCATCTCGGCCAGGAACTCATGGGTGAGGGGCATGGCATCCTCGTCCAGACGATCGTGCGTGCTGAGGAGCCAGCGGCAACACCGGGCCTCGACCGGGTGCAGGGCATTGCAGGCCACCGTGTGGTACGCCTGGGCGAGCAGCGCCTCGTTGTAGGCGAGCACCTGCCGTTGGAGATCGGGGCGCGCCAGGATGGCCGCGTGCATGTGGTCGAGCGGGATCCGAGACGCAGTGCCGGGGATCTGCACCACATAGCGCCCGAAGGCCTCCCGGCTGACGAAGGCGCTCAGCAGACCGAACAGTCCCTCGCGTCCGAACAGGACCACTTCCGCCAAGCGGCCATCTTCCATGACATCGACGAGGGAGATGATGGCGTCGTGCGGAAAGTAGGTATAGCGGATCGGATCGCCTGGCTCGTACAGCACAGTGCCGCGCGGCAGAATCACGACCTCGAGATGCGGTTTGAGAACGGCAAAATCCTGGGGTTCGAGCGCGGCAAGGAAGCGGTTGGCCCGGTGGTCCAGTGGCGATCCAGTGGCCCCGGAGGGGCGGCGTCCTTCCAAAGGCATGATCCTCTCGGACACGAGCGATCATCTGATCGGGAAGGATAACGCGCTGGCGGCAACTTGGTTTAGCCAGGGAGGGACTACTAAGAGCTAGATGGCAAGGAGCGCCCTGACCACGCGAAGATCCCAATAGGGGTGCGGCAACAGCGGGTCGAGTTCCGCTCCGATCTGCCTCATCAACTCAAACTGCTCAGCCGTTCGCATCAGGATCTGCCGATGAGCCTCTTGCAGCCTTGACGTTTCCGCCATGACAGCCGCGGCGCGTTTGAGCAGCGCATCTTCCTCAGGCTGAAAGGCCAGGGCAAGGTTTCCATCCTGCCGGCCCCGGCAATCCTCGATCTCGGCCAGTGCGTCCAACCGCGTCGCCTCATCGAAGAGCTTCTGGCGAGCGTCGTTCAAGGAGATCTGCCGGGCGACGGCGCGGGTCTCTTGAGCCTGCCGACGTTACGCGGCGGCCTTATCATGGCGTAGCGAATGCAAGGCCGAACCTTTTGCAGAGCAATTCAGATATTAACGTACTTCAGTAGCCTCCCGTTCGCCATCTCATAAGGGGTATACTGGCTTTATCATCGGCAAATCCGAACCCGTGCGCGCCGATGGCTGAGAGAGACGTGCGCTCCCGCCTGCATGGCCGGCGAGTGTCGCCTTGAACGACCTCCAACAAGAACGCGAAGACCTGATCGCCGCAGATCGGCATCTTGCGGCAGGCGAGCAGCGCATCGCCGCCCAGCTCGCCTTGATTCAGAGGATGACCAGGGACGGCTACGATACCACCCTGGCGAGGGATCTGCTGCGGGTGCTGGACGAGACGATGGCGACTTGGCAGGAGCACCGCCGGCTCATCCTGGACGCCATTGCCCGGCATGAGCGGGCTAGCTCCAATCCTCCGCGGACGAATCCTGGGCCGGAAGCGCCCTGACCCTGCCCACCCCCTTGGGCAGGTGGTGGCAGAAGCGGATCCAGTTCGGCCTCGAACTGGCGGAGCCGCTGAGCCTGCTGCCAGACCTCTTTCTGGAACTGCTCAAGGGCGTGGCGCAGCGGGGCTGCTTCGGTCATGGCCGTCTCAGCCCGCTGGAGCAAGGAATCGTCCGCAATGCTCATGACGACACCTCTCAGCCGTAATGCCAGCCCTAATGCAGTACCCAAAACCAACGTTCCAGACTGAGCGTTACGCGAAATCCGCGGTCTCGCTTTGAACAGAACCGGATCTGATCCGTTGGCCAATATCACCGGCCAGTCCGAACCCGTAGGCGCTGGTGGCCGAGAGAGACGTGCGCTCCCGCCTGCAAGGCCGAGGAGCGCCATCGTGGCCGACACTCCCAAACCGCCGACGACCTACACCGACTATGATGCGCATGCGATCCGAGCCTTCCGAGAGGGGCTGGAGCAGGCGCGCAAGGCCCTCAGAGACACTGATCACATGGTGACACCCGACCGAGCCAAGCTGGTCCACCCAGACCATCAGCAGGAGCCTCCCAAAGAGCCCAAATAGTAGTTCCATCAAGGGATTCATCGGAATCTCGGGCTTCCCGTCTGGCCTGGTGAAGTTCCGTCACGAGCCGATAGACGGGCGAACTCGTCGCGGAGCAACAATGGCTGGTCGGACGCTGCGATCAAGATTGGAGCATTCAGGTCTTGGGCTTGCGTCGGATCGCCTCGTTCTCCCCGGAGCCGGCTGTGCTGGTGTCAATTTCCAAAACTTCGGCAACCCGCTGCTTGCCACGATCCTGTTCAACCCTGACCACCACCGTGGTGCCTCGCGGCAGCCAGACATAGCCAGCCTCTTTGAGCACCGACATGTGCAGGAAGGCGTCTCCGTACCCGTTGCTCAGTGCCACGAAGCCGAATTGCTTCGTGAGATCAAACCAGGCAACCGTTCCGGCGATCGTCATGCAGGCTCAATCCGGGGTCTGGGTCGGGTATTCCACGACCACGGAGAGCGCGGCCCGGATCACGACCTGTCCAGCCTCGTCTCTGACACTGACGATGAAGGTGCGCTGGTCGCCATTTGGGAGTTCGTCCCAGGCCATTTGCGGGAGTTCCTCCTGGGCGACGGCTTTAGCCGCCTCGATGTCCTCCAGTTCCTGCCCCACCTCGTCGGGAACGAAGAGGTTGTCGTCATAAGTATCGAAGAAATAGTGAGGCACAGGCGCTCCAAGCATTGAGACCGGTAGCCGTCAACGCTTGGCTTAAAGCCTTGTTCTCTGTTCCAGGAGGGGCTTATCGGAAATTCGGCTCCTGATGCGCGAGGAGCGCCCGCACCGTCGCTGGTTCCCAATAGGAATGCGAGAAGAGGGGATCGAGTTCTCGTCCGAAACCCGGAAGGTCCGAAACTGGCACGACGCGGAAGTACGACCAACGTCCGCTCAGCCGTGGAGCAGCAGACCTTCCCAAAGTGCCGGAAATTTCCTGGGGTGGCACGACGGCGACATTCCCTGCTGGCCTGAATGTCGCTTGAAACCGGACGCTCGCAGGGATTGCCGGCCCCATCCCTGAAGTTGAAGCCTCGCCTGGGTCTTTATCACGTTTATGCGATGCAAGGTGTGTGAACTGGCCGGAAGGAGCTAATCGTCTATGCTGCCATGAGGAAATCTGCGCCTGGAGTTCCGCGATGACCAACCATCCCGCCCTCCATCTTGACTGCCGCTCCTTGCTGATCAAGGCGGCCATCACGTCGAGCTCCTTGATCATCCCGCAGAGCCTGCCTGCGGCTGAACTCGTTCCGACACCAGGGCAGACGGAAGGGCCCTTCTATCCTGTCGAGTTCCCGCCCGACATGGACAATGACCTGGTCCGGGTCACAGGCCAAGCCGCTCAGGCTCTGGGCCAAGTGATCCATGTGTCAGGGCGTGTGCTGGACACCCGCGGTCAGCCCAGGCCGGGAAGCGTGGTCGAAATCTGGCAGTGCGATGCGAACGGTATCTACCGTCATCCTCGTGCGGGTGGGCAGGGGCGCATCGATCATGCCTTCCAGGGCTATGGCCGCACGCAAGTGGACGAGCAGGGGCGATATCGGTTCCGCACCATCCGGCCGGTGCCATATCCAGGTCGGACGCCGCACATCCATTTTGCCGTGCATATGCCGGGGCAGGGACGTCTCGTCACGCAGATGTACATTGAGGGCGAGCCTCTCAACGCACGTGACGGGGTGCTCAACCGCATCCGTGATCCTCAGGCTCGCCGTAGCGTGATTGTGCCCTTGGCTTCTGCGCAACTGCCGGAGCCAGGCGCACTCCAAGGGCATTTCGACATTGTCGTGACAGCTTAGACCGTGCCGACCTCTCAATTAGCTCAGCAGGTCGAACAATCCTGGGCAGCGCAAGAAGCCGAATTTCGCCGATGAGGCGGTAAGCAGACCTCCAGGCAGATCCAGTCTACACCCCTCTTTGACCCGATCCAGAACTTCGCTGCCGCACGGCATCCGCGCTAAAGCATATCCAGGGGCATAAGGCGACATTGGTTGATCGTGATGGGCTCAGTAGGCTCGAACCGTCTCTGAAAAGTCATTCGGCGATCACCGGCAGGGGTCACACGTCATGCGGCGTTTCGCTTTCACAAGCCAGGACTACCTTCGCGATCCCGCCTCGACCCTCGCAAGGCTGAGGGCGGCAGGCCCCGTTGTGGAGGTGCGTTTCCCGATCATCGGGCGAGCCTGGATCACCACCGACAGCGAGATGGCCAGCCGCGTCCTGAAGGACAGTGAGACCTTCACGATGCGCAGGAACGGCTCGCTCGCTGGCGTGCGCTGGTGGATGCCTGGATGGATCCGCACGCTGGCGGTCAGCATGTTGTCCATGGATGAGCCGGACCATACCCGGCTGCGTAGCATCGTCGACGAGGCCTTCCGGCGTCGCGCCGTTCTCGACATGGAGCCAAGGATTCTTGCGATTGCCGACGGGCTCGCGGCCGAGCTTTTTGCCGATGGCAGCCCGGCTGATCTGGTCGAGCGCTATGCCCGCAAGCTGCCGCTTGTGGTCATCTGCGAATTGCTCGGTCTGCCTCGTGCCGACAGGCCCCGCTTCATCGCCTGGGCCAACAGCCTGACTCGCCTGACCGGCACGCTCAGCCTGCTGCGCATGATCGCCGGCCTCCGGCCGATGAAGCGATACCTGGAGGGACGCTTGCAGGTTGCCCGCGACACCGGTGGCGAAGGCTTGATCGCGGACTTGGCCCGCGTGGAAAAGGAGGGTGGACGCATCAGCGGCCAGGAGATGGTGGCCACGGTCTTTCTGTTCCTGGGTGCCGGGTCTGAGACCACCACACATCTGATCAGCGGATCGGTCCATGAACTCCTCAGGACACCTCGTCTGCGCGACTGGCTCGAGGAGGACTGGAGCCGCGCACCGCTCGCCGTCGAAGAGTTCCTGCGCTTCGTCTCCCCGGTGCAATTCACCAAGCCCCGCTTCGTCGGAAGGGACATCGATCTCGGTGGGATGAGGCTGAAGAAAGGGGACCGGATCATGGCTATGCTGGCCGCGGCCAATTTCGACCCTGACGCCAATTCTCACCCTGAGAAGCTTGATCTGGCGCGACGGCCCAATCGGCACTTGGCCTTTGGCACGGGAATCCACTTTTGCCTCGGTCATCAACTCGCCCGGATCGAGGCGCGGTGCGCACTGGAGGCGCTGTTCAAGCGTTGGCCCAGGCTCGAACTGGCCGTGCCGCCGGACACCATCCGGTGGCGGCCGCGGCCTGGCCTCAGGGCGATCGAACGGCTGCCGGTCACGGTTTCGGCCCGGTAACCTGTCCCCATTTGTGCTCGATCAGGCCTCAAGTCAGATGGTGACCCGTGCGCCCACCTTCGAGCAACGCTTCACATATCCAACGCGGAAGCCATCAGCCTAGAAGCAACGCTTGGCGAGCAAGGGTATTCGCCGTCACGGCCGGTCGCCAACTTATGTGAATGCAAAGCTCTCCGCTTTGAAAGAAACGTTAAGACGAAGTTAATCGTATTAACTCCGCCCGAACTCAGAACTTCGTGGGTACCGTGCGGCACAGCCTTGGAGACGCGCTGATGTCAACTGGCGAGCCGAAGCATCGCATTCTCGTCGTTGAGGACGAGGCCATGGTCAGCATGCTGCTCGAGGACATGGTCCTGGACTGCGGCTGCGAGATCATCGGGCCCGTGGCAACGTTTGATCGCGCCCTGGAGTTCGCCCGCGAGGGAGAGTTCGATGTTGCCGTTCTCGACATCAACCTGGGTGGGACGCTCAGCTATCCCATCGCCGAGGTGATCCGGACCCGCGGAATCCCAGTGATCTTCGCCACCGGGTACGGCGCAGCCGGACTGCTGGACAAATTCTAGGATTGTCCAACCCTCCAGAAGCCGTTCAGCCTGAGTGATTTTGCTCAGTCCGTCACGGCAGCCTGCGACCTGTCTCAGGCGATGGAAAGGAGCCCACGTTCGCGGGCCGGAGCAGATCAACCGCCACTCCCCGCCCGACCTTGAGGCCGGTATCATTCCGCCCAGGGTGTATTCCGGGCAGTCGGCGGATGGGAGCTTTCAGGTTCCAGGATGAGGGGCTGATCCTCTCACGAACTCGATTTGCGCGACCGTGACTCGCCAGGGAGGCTCGCGATCGAGAATTCGGCCGACGCGGGGCTGGATGGTCCGTTCATCAAGCAAGCGGTGGAGGGCTTCGCCCGCAAGGACGAGATCCTTGCTTCCGAACTGGCATTGCTCGCCGCCGAGCTGGAGCGGCAGGGCCAACCCGTGATCGCTGCCATGCTTCGGCAGGCAAGCCACCGCTACCGGATCGCCAGCGCACGGGACCGCATCCTTGCGATGGATCAGGGGACATGGCCCTCGTGAAACCAACGTCCCGATCCCACGTCCCTCAACCGTAGCAGTCGAAGACGCAAGGTAAGGCCGGGGTGGCGTCTACTTGCGCCTGTCGTTGTCGTATACGTTGGTGCGGCCCGCGGTCGTCCCAGAGGTGCCGGTCGTGCCTGCCGTGGTGGTCCGTGACCGCCCGCGCATGAAGTACCAGACGAGGCCGGCAATGATCGCCAAGCCGATGATGATCCACAGCCAGGAGGTCCCGCCGCCATCGGTTGTTGCGGGCGCGGCGGGCGAGCCGGACGTCGCAGGCGGCGTTGCCTGGGCGAGGGCCTCGTTCACCGCAGCAAGTGTCACGATCGTCGAAGCTTAGAGCCTGTTGAGCATCATGTCCCTCTCTCGGCCACAGGGGTTATGGACCAACGTTGGCGCCAAGCCCGCGTTCCTCTCACCGCAAGGACTGAAGTAGCCTAGCCCTTGCGGGGATCAGGCCACTCAGACCCAGCGGGACGAGGCCTCTTCCTCCGTCGGCAGGCGACCATCGGGGGTGAACTGGTCGACCGCGTCGGGCAGCTCCTGCGAGAGTTCGGACAGGAGCTGCTGGCGCGGTAGCCCGGTCTGCTGCTCCAACTCGTCGAGCGTGTCCGGCCCGAGCGCCTGCGAGAGTTCATCCGGCGCAATCCGTCGGTTCTGGCCGGTGCCGACCCAGGAGTCGACGTGGTCGCCGTAGCCGTTCTGGCGGAACTGGTCGAACAACCCACCCAGGCCGCCCCCGCTCGCACCGCCGCCGAGCAGTCCGCCCAGCAAGCCACCGAGGCCTCCCGGGAGGGCGCCGCCGAGACCACCGGACATCCCGCCGCTAAGACCTCCGCCCTGGCCGCCGAGCATGCCGCCAAGGCCGCCCTGGCCACCCAGGATGTCCCCGAGCCCACCGCCCATGGAGCCACCCTGAGAACCGGAGCGGTAGTGCTGGAAGGCCTTGGCGGCCAGCAGCATCATGAGCGCCTTCACGATCGGCGAGGTCGCTCCGCCGCGGCCATGCATTGAGGCGCCTCCGGCTCCCATCATGTTACCCAGGATCGAGTCGAGCAGTCCCATCGCAATCTCCTGTCTTGCGCCGTATCACGGCCGAATGTGATGACCCAGGCCGGAAGCCCGGAATGCGGAGGGAAGCCCGGCCGAGCCGGACTTCCGCTGTCTTGTCAGAGCTTGCGGTCGCCCGGCAGGCCGGTGGTGCCGGTGCCGCGGACGTTGCGGTCGTCCTCCACGTCGACTTCGGTCTTGCGCACGGTGTCGGAGATCGTCTCGGTGCGCTGGTCGGCCTCCTTGCGGACGACCACTTCCTCGACCACGCGCGCCTCCTTCGAGACGACGGCTTCTTCGCCGCGCTCCTCGACCTCGATGGTGCGCTCCTGGAACGGATCGCCGGCGAGCGCGCCAGCCTGCGTCGCGCCGGAGACCGGGCGGCGCTCCACCGCGACCCGCTCCTCGCGCAGGGTGACCTGCTCCTGCACGGGCCGCTCGATCACACGCGAGTGCAGGCGCACGCGGCCGCGGTTCACCTCGCGCTTGCCAACATGCAGTTCCTCCTCGGCGACCGGGATCACCTCGTCGGTGGCGCGCGCCGTGGACGGCGCCCGATCCGTCAGCCTAGTCGCACCTGTCGCGGTGGCGCTGGCGCCGGTCCACCCCTCCGAGCGCCAGGTGGTTTCGCGCTCGTCGAAGTCGACCGTGCCCTCATCATCGAGAATGTCGACGATCCGGTCCACTTCCGTATCGGAGGCGCGCACCGTCACCAGGGCGCCGCCGCGCCGGATGCCCTCGGCATAGGCATGGGCGTCATTCTCGTCCACGCCGGCGTCAACGAGCGCACCCGTCAGGCCACCAATGGCCGCGCCGGCCCCGGCACCAACCAGAGTGGACACCAGCCATCCGGCCGCCACCACAGGACCAAGCCCCGGGATGGCCAGCATGCCCAGGCCGGCAAGAAGGCCGGCACCGCCACCCGCGAGCGTGCCGACTGTGGCACCCGTGCCGGCACCGTCGCTGACATCGTCGTCATGATGGTTCGTGCCATCGAAGGTGCGGCTGGCATGCGACGAGTAGCGGTCCCCCTCGTTGTTGGCGATCAGGCTGATGTTGCCGCGGGAAATGCCGGCGGCCTCCAGGCGGCTGACGGCCTCCGAGGCATCCTCGTAGCTGTCAAAGAAAGCCGTGATGGTCTTGTTCGTCATGTGTGTTCCACTTTCTCGGAATGGATGCGGCTGTGCGCCGGCATCCTGATTGCTGGATGGATTGAATGATGGAGATCGCGCCTACTGGGTCTGCACGGTGCCCTTGTAGTCGATGCCCACGCTGACGGACTTGCCGTCGCGCTGGGCCTTGCCGCGCCAGATGCCCTGATCGTCCTTGCGCAGCTCGGTGACGTTGCTGAAGCCCTGCGCCTCGAGGCGGGAGCGGGCCTGCGTTTCCGTGAAGCTGTTGGCGCCTGGCTCGACCGCGCCTGTCGTCTGCGGGCTGTCGGCGGGCTTGTGGGTGACCGCAGGATTCGACGAGCCACTGTTGTTCGTCGGCTGGGTCGCCGAGGTCTGGGCCATCGCTGCCGTGGTCAAGGCCGACAGAACGGCCAGAGTTGCAAAGCCGAGGCGTCTCAAGGTGCTTCTCCTCTGTGTCAAACACGTAGGGGCTCAATGTGCGACTACGGCGACGGTTCCGACTGCCAAGCTTGTGGGCAGGAGGCTATTCCTGCGGAGGAGCGGGGAACTCCCCTTCCCAGCACCCGTTGGTTGTCGCTTACCGTGAGAGGATCGATGGCCGACCCAGTTCCAAACCCGAGCACGCGTCTGGATGACCAGGAGCAGGTGCCTGTCCTTGATGACGCGCTGAGGAGCGATCCTCGAAATGTGGCGGAGGGGGTCATCCCTGTCGTCGAGGAGACCGCCACGGTTAGCAAGCGGCAGGTCGTAACCGGGCATGTCCGGGTGCGGACGGTCACCGACGCCGTCGAGGAGTTGGCGCACGCGTCCGTGCAGCGGGAGGACGTTGAGGTCACCCGTGTGCCCATCGACAGGGTGGTCGAGACCGTGCCTGAGATCCGGACCGACGGCGACGTCACGATCGTGCCGGTGCTCGAGGAGGTGCTCGTGGTCGAGAAGCGCCTCGTACTCAAGGAGGAACTGCACATCCGGCGCCGTGCCAAAACCGAAACTGTCGAGGTGCCGGTCACCTTGCGCAAGCAGCGCGCGATCGTCGAGCGCGAGGCTCCGGATGGTGTGGCCGCCGCTGATGAGGCTGCCTCGGAAACCGACAATCCGCCTCGGCGTTGACGAACCGTAGCGGTTCACGAGCGTGAGGTCTGTGGATGCGTCGGTTCCTGCGTGACAATGGGCTGTCACTCACCTTGTTTGCCCTGTTCCTGGTCTCGTTCATCGGCCAAGCGCTGACGGGCTGGAAGGCCGATGCCGAGGAGCTCCGCCTGCATGAGCTGCCCGCAATCGGATTTCTCGCCTACCTGACCAGCGGTCACTTCATCTCGGCCACCTTCGAGAACTGGGAAAGCGAATTCCTCCAGATGGCGACCTACGTGCTGCTGACGGTCTTCCTGTTCCAGAAGGGCTCGCCCGAGTCCAAGAAGCCTGATGAGGACAATCCCGAGGATGAAGCTCCAGCAACGAGGCGGCGCGAGCCGGATGCACCGGGTCCGGTCCACCGCGGTGGCCTGCTGCTGAAGCTGTACTCGCACTCGCTCAGCCTCGCCCTGGTGATCCTGTTCCTCCTGTCATTCTGGCTTCATCTGGCGGGCAGCACGCGTCGGATCAGCGAGGAGGCTCATCAGCACCATCAGCCCTCCCAGACCATGATCGAGACACTCGCGGATCCGCAGTTCTGGTACGAGAGCTTCCAGAACTGGCAGAGCGAATTCCTGTCGATTGCCGTGCTGCTGGTGCTCGGCATCTTCCTGCGCGAACGCGGCTCGCCGGAGTCAAAGCCGGTGGCTGCCCCGCACGCCGCGACCGGTCACTGAGCGTCCAGGGCAAGATCGCTCCACTGTCCCGGGCTGGGCTCACGTCGGCGCGTCGTCCCTCGCCGTCGGATGGCCTTGACGGGATATTCGGCGGCGATATCTCAACCCGCCTGGCCGGGGCGGTGCGTTGGACGACTACTTCGTGATTCAGCCGATCGGTGGCTTGTGGGCTGTCGTCAGCAGCGAGATCATTCTCGCCCGGTGTCCCACCGTGCCCGAAGCCATTCGGGCGGCGGTCCAGGTGGCTGCCCGGACCGCAAGCTACGGCAGGACGGTGCAGGTGGTGGTCGAAGAGCCGGGGAGGGGCCGCACCGTGATCTGGGACTCAACCCGCGACGGATTCAGCCGTGCCTGAGTCCTTTTGATCCGCCTGATCTCGACGGCGGCTTTCGCTGACGGGCTGCGTACGGGAGCCGCGGACCTTCAGGATCAGGACGATCGAGCTCAGCATCAAGCCAAGAGCACTGAAGATGAGCACGGGCATGCTGCCGAGTGCAAAGCCATAGACGGTCCAGAGCAGGAGCCCGAAGGTGCGCACCGCGAACATGCGCAGGGAGATGGCCGCCACATCGCCGGTCCGGCAGCATTTCACCACCTGTGGCACGAAGCTGTAGAGGCCGATGCAGCCGGCTGCGGATCCAATCAGGGTTGCGAGCGACACATCCATGGTTCAGCGCGCTCCGGCTGCCTTAAGGCCACGCAGCTTCAGCACCAGGATGATGGCAGCAAAGACCACGTTGAGCGCGTTGAACAGGATAACGGGCACGCTGGCGATCATCAGCCCGTGCACGATCCACAGGCCATAGGCAATCAGCGAAGCGACGTACATGCGCTTCGAGATCGCCTCGGTGTCTCCTTCACGCCAAGCTTTAATGACCTGCGGCACGAAACTGAGGCTGGTGCACAGCCCCGCCGCCAAGCCCAAGGCCGTCAGCCACCATGTCTGCATGGTCCGCTCTCCCGTCGCGTGAACGTCATGAACAAGTCCGGGATGGCGAGGTTCCCGAGACAGGCGATCGTGCCGCACCGCTGCCTCGTCCTGCCTCCAGGCAGGAGTTCTGGTACGAGGGCTTCCAAAACTGGCAGAGCGAGTTCCTGTCGATTGCCGTGCTCCTGGTGCCCGGCATCTACCTGCGCGAACGCGGCTCGCTGGAGCCGAAGCCCGTGGCCGCTCCGCACGCCATGACCGGGCACGGACCATGCCAGCACCATCGCCGGTCAAGGCCCTGCGGCCTCGACCACGACGGGCCTGACCGCGGGCATTGCGAGGCTGGAGACGAGCCATAGGATCGCCTCCACCGACGGCACTCGCTGGCCCGCGACGCAGCAAGCGCGATCAGAGACGATACGGAACATAGGAAAGTGCCTGCGGACTGCTCATTTCGAATGGTTGCCGGGCAAGGGCTTCCGCGAGGACAGACCTGCCCTGCACCAGGTTTCCGGAACAGTCACGGTGCACTCCCGTTGATGCCGGGCACCGGCATGGTGCACCGCACAACGAGGTTCCATGAAGTTCGCGCCCGACGATTACCTTGCCTTCTTCCCTCTCCACCATGAAGTCGAGGATCATCCTCCGCTTCGCCTCCCGTCCCGGCGCAGAACTTCCGCGAAGAAGAGGCGGATTTCTCTGGCCCTGCAAGGGGGTGGATCGTTCGGAGCCTTCACCTGGGGCGTGCTCGACCGCCTGCTGGAGGAGGAGACCATCTCGTTTGATGCCGTGAGCGGCGCCAGCGCGGGTGCCGTGAACGCCACTCTGCTCGCATCCGGACTGGCGCAGGGCGGGCCAAGCGCCGCGAGAGCAGCTCTCGAACGCTTCTGGAAGCGAGCCAGCGAGGCGGCGCCCAGGGTCCACGCCGGTTTCGCCGCCGAGGTCGCTGTCCGGCATCTCTCGCCGTATCAGTTCAACCCGTTCAACCTGCATCCTCTGAAGACGCTCCTGGCCGAGGAGATCGACTTTGAGGCCCTGCGGCAGCAGTCGAAGCCCAAGCTCCTGATTGCCACGACGCGGGTGCGCGACGGGCGCCTACGGATCTTCCGCGAGAAGGCCCTGACACTCGACGTGATCCTGGCCTCGACCTGCCTGCCGGTCCTGCACCATGCGGTGTCCATCGACGGCGAGGCATACTGGGACGGCGGGTATTCCGCCAATCCGCCCCTGCTCCCGCTCGTCTCCGCCTCGCGGGCCACGGACGCATTGGTCGTGCAGATCATGCCTTCCATCGGAGCCGAGATGCCAACCTCGGCGTCGGAGATCCGCAAGCGCATCGAGCAGATCACGTTCGCCAGCTCGCTGGCGCGGGACATGGACGCCTTGGCCGCCATGAAGGAGCTTGCCGGTCCCCATGAGCAGGGCTCCCGCCTGGGCCGCAAGCTGCAAAGGCTGCGGTTCCATCACCTCTCGGCGGAGGCCGAGTATCCGGCCCTGGGCGAGGCCAGTGCGCTCAACCTGGATTGGACCTTCCTGCTGGCGCTCCGGGATGCAGGCCGTCGGGCAGCGGAGCGGTGGCTCGACCAGGGATTGGGATGAACGACGTGCCGAATCAGGCCCCATCGACGGGCGTGGCATCCGCAACAACGTCGTCGAGGACTTCCGCTTCGCGACGACCTTCAGACTGCACGTGGGCCATGGCCGCGCTCGCTCGCGCGAGGCCTTCGGCGCTCCCGGGGACTTTCCGGCGCCCGCCTGCGTTATCAGGAGGGCCGCGGACTCAGGCTTGCCTCTCGAGGTTGCGACGTGGCGATCAAGGATTTGCAGAAGCTGATGTGGAACGGGGCAATCCTCTCCGGCGGGTTGTCCGTTGTCGCCCGTGTGCATGCGCATCAGGCGTGGAAGAGGTTCGAGGCGGCCCTGGCCGATGCCCGCGCCCATGATGCCGGCGACAGGCTCTACCAACGCGACTGGGATTTCAGGTACTGGGACCGGATCGGAACCCGGGCAGCGGAATTCTCGATCCTCTGCTCCATCCTGTGGCTGTTTTCCAGGCTGCTCTCCCCGTGATCCGCCCCGTGTGATCGGAAAGGCAGGCGCAGGACCCGGATCCTGCACGGGCTGCGCCCTCCCGGTCCCCGTTGGGTCGCCCGGTCAGATCGTGATCCGCGATCCCACCTCGACTGCCCGGTCCTCCGGGATGCAGAACTGGTCCGAGATGTCGCTCGCGGAGCGGGCCATCGGAATGAACAGGTAGTCCTGCCAGAGCGGCAGTCCCGAAGTGGGCGAGGCCTGCAAGGCCCGCCGCGACAGGAAGAACGATGCGTTGTCCACGTCGAACCCGGCCGCCCGGAGCGCCTTCGGGAGATTGGGGCTCTCCATGAAGCCGAACCGCACCGACACCCGCGAGAACCGCTCCGAGAGCTTCTCCACGGTGACGCGACCCTCGTCCGGACGGCGCGGGATCTCCTCGGTGACCACGGTCAGGATCACGTTGTGGTCGTGCAGCACCTTGTTGTGTTTCATGTTGTGCAGCAGGGCCGCGGGCACGTCCTGAGCGTTGCCGGTCGGGAAGATGGCGGTGCCGGGCACCCGCGGCACCGAACTGCTTTCGGCCATGCGCATGAACTCGGCCAAGGGCGGGCGACCGCGGTGCGAGATCTCGGCCAGCAGGCGCGTGCCCTTGCGCCAGGTGCGCATCAGGATGAACAGCCCCGTCCCGATCAGCAGCGGGAACCAGCCGCCATGCGGGATCTTGAGCGCGTTCGCCCCCAGGAAGACGAGTTCGATGGCGAGGAACGGGGCGATCACCAGCGCGGCCACGACCGGGGACCAGCGCCAGAACCTCCAGGCCACGATGAACAGCAGGCTTGAGGTAATGACCATGTCGCCGGTCACGGCCAGGCCATAGGCCGCCGCCAGGGCACTCGACGATTCGAACAGCACGACGACCAGGATCACCGCCACGAGCAGGAGCCAGTTGATCGTGGGAACGTAGATCTGGCCCTTCTCGGTCTCGGACGTGCGCATCACCCGGAAGCGCGGGAGCACGCCCAGGTGCATCGCCTGCTCCGAGATCGAGAACGCGCCCGTGATCACCGCTTGGCTGGCGATGATGGTGGCCACCGTCGCGAGGATCACCATCGGCAGCAGGGCCCAGGAGGGATAGAGCAGGAAGAACGGGTTCTCCAGGTGCTCGGGATGGGCCAGCAGCATGGCGCCCTGGCCGAGATAGTTGAGGGCGAGTGCCGGCAGGACGAGGCCGAGCCAGGCGGTGCGGATGGGCGAGCGTCCGAAGTGGCCCATGTCGGCATAGAGCGCCTCCGCCCCGGTGACCGACAGGAACACCGCGCCCAGGGCAAGGAGACCGGCGGTGCCGTGGTTGGCCACGAAGCCAAGACCATGCACCGGGTTGATGGCGGCGAGGATGCCCAGGTCGTCCCGGATGTGCAGCAGGCCGCCCACGGCCATGACCAGGAACCAGAAGGCGGTGATCGGGCCAAACCAGGCGGCCACGCTGGCCGTGCCGAACCTCTGGACGGCAAACAATGCGATCAGGATCGCGAGGCTGATCGGCACCACGTAGGGATCGAAGGCGGGCGTCACCAGCTTGAGGCCCTCGACGGCTGAGAGGACCGAGATGGCCGGCGTGATGATGACGTCGCCGTAGAACAGCGAGGCTCCCACCATGCCGAGGACGATGGTGATTCCGGTGCTGTGACCAAGAGCACGCTGGGCGAGGGTGACGAGCGAGAGGGTTCCGCCCTCGCCGTTGTTGTCGGCCCGCAGGACGAAGACCACGTACTTGAGGGTGACGATGATGATCAGCGTCCAAAGGATCAGGGACACCACCCCCAAGACCATCTCGCGGGTGAGGGCACTGGCGCCCGCGTGGCCGGTGGCGGAGGCGAGGCTCTCCTTGAGGGCGTAGAGCGGGCTGGTGCCGATGTCGCCGTAGACCACGCCGATGGTGCCAAGCGTCAGGGCCCAGAAGGATGTCGGGGTCGCATGCCCGTGTCCCGCCGGGGCGACATCCACCCGTTCGCTGATCCCGGTCGCGGCCATGAACCCTCCCACCTCTTCAGCGGGGAACAGGCTCCCCTCGGCTCAACGTGGCGGCACGGCGGAGGGTTTCACTCCTAGGGAGCGGCGTGTTCCGGAACGCCGATAAGCGTCCGGAAGCGGCTGCGATGGCGGATGGGATCACTCGGCGTCGGGTGGGTCGACGGGAACCGGGAGCCAATGGGAGGGCTCCAGCACGACGCTGCCATCGATGTAGGCCAGCCATTTCCCCCGGAACCACACGCCCGTGTGCCAGCCACCCTGATGGGGGCAGAAGAGGAGAAGAGGCTGGTCGTCCTCCTGCGGAGCAGTGGAGATCGGTTGCGGGGTCAAGCTTGCCTCCGGCCAAAGCCGGACCTCCTGTGCCGCAGGCGAGGCCACAGGGCAAGGCCCCCACCTGCGTTGCCGGGGATTGTCCCCAGCGGAGCGCGGGGAAGCCGGACTGAGGGATGGGACCTTCCGGTTCGGGCACCGGACGTTCCTGCCGCGCGTTGGTTGACCATGGTGGACGCACTCAAGCTCGTTGCCGTGTCATCCGACGACCCTCCCGGCGTGGTCGCCTCGGCCGCCTATGCGGAAGGGCGGCGCGTGGCCGAGATCCCGTTCGAGGAGGTCGGCGAGTGGTCGCGCAAGCCGGGCCACCTCGTCTGGATCGGCCTGCATGAGCCCGGCCTCGATCTCCTGCGGAAGCTCCAGGCGGAGTTCGGCCTGCACGAGCTGGCCATCGAGGATGCCCTGAAGGCGCACCAGCGGCCCAAGCTGGAGCAATACGGCGAGGCCCTGTTCGTCGTCGCGCGGACGGCCCAGATGCTCGACGGGCGCATCGCCTTCGGCGAGACCCACCTGTTCGTCGGGCGCGGCTACGTGGTGTCGGTCCGCCATGGCGCCTCGACCTCCTACACGCCGGTGCGGGAGCGTTGCGAGGCGGCCCCGACGGCGTTCTCCGAGGGCAAGGACTTCATCCTCTACGCCATCCTCGATTTCATCGTCGACAACTACATGCCCGTGATTGAGATGATCCAGGCCGAGGTGGAGGAGATCGAGGACAGCATCCTGGCCGAAACCTCGGCCCCGCTCCACATGCGGCGTCTGTACCAGCTCCGCCGGGACCTGCTGCGGCTGCGCAATGCCGCCGTGCCGCTGGTGGAGGTCTGCCGGCGTCTGGAGCAGCCGGAGCTGCCGGGGATCGACCCTGCCATGTCCCCGCTCTTCCGCGACGTCTCGGACCACATCCGCCGGGTGCAGGAAGAGATCGAATCCCTGCGCGAGGTGCTGGCGTTCGCGTTCGAGACCAGCCTGATGCGCGGCCAGGCCTAGCAGACCGAGATCACGCGCAAGCTGGCGGCCTGGGCGGCCATCCTGGCGGTGCCGACGGCGGTGGCCGGGATCTACGGCATGAACTTCGACTTCATGCCGGAACTGCACTCGAGATACGGCTACCCTCTCGTGCTGACGGTCATTGCCGTGGCGTGCGGCTGGCTCTACTGGCGCTTCCGCCGGAACCGCTGGCTGTAGGCCCGTCGCGGACCAGCCTATGGCCAAGGACCACAACATGACATAGGTCATTCACCCGATGGCCACTTTTGGTTTCCGCCTGCCTCGTGCCCTGCGATCCCCGTCCGGGACCGGACGCAGGGACCGCTCGACGCGCGCCGGGAGCGGCCCCCCCATCCTGGAGATGGCCCGGCCGTTCCTCTGGTCGGTGGCGGCGGTTGTCCTCGCGACGGGGATCGGTCTCGGACTGACATCCCGGGTCCGTCTCCCGAACGCCTCGATGGTCTTCCTCCTGGCGGTCCTGTTCGCCGCGGCACGCTTTGGCATCTGGCCCGCCCTGTTCTCGTCAGGGCTGTCGTTTCTGGCCTACAACTTCTTCTTCATCGAGCCGCTGCACACCTTCGCGGTCACCGAGCCTCACGAGCTGCTCGCGCTGTTCGTGCTTCTGGTCGCCGCGATCCTGACCTCGACCATCGCCGGCCGGGCCCGGGAGCAGGCGAGGCTGGCCGCCGAACGCGAGACCGCCTCGCAGCGCCTGTACAGGTTCGCCCGGCGCCTCTCGGCGCTTGCCGATCCGCAGTCGGTCGTGGATCACGCCGCCATCCAGGCCCATGGTGACCTGAACTGTCCGTGCGTGATCCTGCTCGCCAGCGAAGGTCGCCTCGGGATGTCGGCGGCCTGGCCCCCGGAGGACCGCCTCGATCCGGAGGTGCTGTCGGCCGCCGAACTCGCCCTTGGGAATGGCGAAGCCACGGGTCTGGGGACCGCGCTCCGTCCCACCGTGCCGTGGCTCTTCCTGCCCCTCCGCGCGCCGGAGGGAGCCATCGGGGTCATCGGCGTCGCCCAATCGGACGACACCCGCCTCAACCCGGAGGAACGGACCTCGTTCGAGACGGTGGCGGAGCTGACCGCAACGGCCCTCGAGCGGGCGCGGCTCGGCCAGGAGATCTCCGCCGCGCGGACCGCCGCCGAGGCCGAGCGGGTCCGCAACACCCTGCTGGCCTCGATCAGCCACGACTTCCGCACCCCGCTGGCGTCGATCCTGGGGGCTTCGACCAGCCTGATCGAGTACGGTGCCCGCCTGCCGGAGCCGGCGCGGCGCGACCTGCTGGTCCAGGTGAAGGACGAGGCCGAGCACCTCGATGGCATGGTCAAGAACCTCCTGGCGATGACGCGCCTGGAGGCCGGAGCGCTGGAGCTCAACCGCGACTGGGTCGATCTTCAGGAACTCTTCGACCGTGCCGTGGCCCTGGCGAAGCGGCGCGGAGCGCACCAGACCTTCGAGGTCCGGGTGGAGGCAGAGCTGCCCTTCGTGCTGGCCGATCCGAACCTGTTGGATCAGGTGCTGGCGAACCTCGTCGGCAACGCCATCCAACACGCAGGCGCCAATGCCGACATCACCCTCGAAGCCAGGCGCGAGGGCAGCACGGTTGTGCTCTCGGTGAGCGATGACGGACCCGGGATTCCTCCCGACGTACTGTCGCACGTTTTCGAGAAGTTCGTGCGCGCGCCAAGGCGGAGCGGCGATGCCGGAGAAGGAACAGGTCTCGGGCTCGCGATTGTCAAAGGGATCGTTGAAGCCCATGACGGGACCGTTGCCGCCGCAAGTCCTGTTGCGGGCCAGCGCGGCACGCGGATCGAGATCAGGCTGCCCCTCCCGAAGGAAGCTCCATGACCCATCCAACCCGCGTGCTGGTCGTCGACGATGAGCCCGCCATCCACCGGTTTCTGTCCCCGGCGCTCCAGGCGAACGACTACGAGGTGCTCAGGGCGGACATGGGCAGCGACGCCCTGCAATGCATCGCGTCGGAATCGCCCGACCTTGTCATCCTGGACCTCGGTCTGCCCGACATGGACGGCAAGGACGTGATCACGCGGGTGCGCGAGTGGTCCGACGTGCCGATCATCGTTCTCTCGGCCCGGGATCGCGAGGCCGAGAAGGTGGCGGCCCTCGACCTCGGGGCCGATGACTTCGTCAACAAGCCCTTCGGCGTGGGCGAGTTGATGGCCCGCCTGCGCACGGCCCTGCGCCATCGCATGCAGCGCCAGGGCGAGACGCCGGTCGTAAGCGTCGGCGGTCTGGAGATCAATATCCCGCGCCGGCAAGTGACGTGGCAGGGTAGCGAGGTGAGCCTGAGCCCGAAGGAATTCGATCTCCTCGCCTTCCTGGCCCGTCATGCCGGCAAGGTGGTGACGCACCGGCAGGTCCTGACCGCCGTGTGGGGACCGGCGCACGAGCACGACACCCAGTACCTGAGGGTCTACGTCGGCCAGCTCCGGCAGAAGATCGAGCCGAACCCGTCCGATCCCCGCTTCATCCTGACCGAAACCGGCATCGGCTACCGCCTGCTCGACGTGGATTGAGGGGCAGGCGGGGCGCCGTCTTTATACGGCCTTTATATCCCGCCCCTCACTTCCCCATCGAATTTTTATGCGAGCCACGTCATGTCTCACCCGGCTGGTCGGGACCGGGTCCCGACCCCTGTGGGACAGCCGGCATGTGGTTCAAGCACAACCAGGAACGCGACCTCCGCTCGCTTCTGGCGAGGATCGAGGCGGCCTCCGCACCGACGGGCGACTTGGTGGCGGAGATCCTGCGCCGTGCCTGTCCCCGGCTCCAGGGGGCGCAGAAACCTAATGATCCCGTGCGGCGGCTCGTCGAGGCGGAGGCCTGGGTCGATCTCGGATTCTGGCTGGTCGGCTGGGAGCTGCCGGACTGGGCGATCCACCGCCTGTCCCGAGACGACAGCCGCTGGAACTGCGCGATCTGCGTCCGCGGCCTGGCCATCAACTGGCTCGAGGACGTGGCCGAGTTCCAGCACGACGACCCGGCCCTGGCGATCCTCGGCGCCCTGGTCCAGGCCCAGCTCCGCAAGGTCCAGGGCCCCACCCCCAGCAATGTCACGCCCTTCCGCCGCATGGAGCGGGGCGAGGCCCATCCCGTGAACAACGATGCAGAGAGATGACATGACGACAACGGTTTCGGGCCAGGCTGGGCCCGCCGACCTCGCAGCCCAGCCGGCGCCCCCGCAGGCGTCCGGCTTCTGGAGGCTGACGCTGGGCACGCTCGGGGTCGTCTACGGCGACATCGGCACGAGCCCGCTTTACGCCCTCAAGGAGTCGCTCTCGGCCGCCGCCGCGGGCGGGACCGTCACCCGCGAGATGGTGTTCGGGATCGTGTCGCTCATCCTGTGGGCGCTGATCTTCATCGTGACGATCAAGTACGTCCTGTTCATCCTGCGGGCCGACAACAACGGCGAGGGCGGGACGCTCACCCTGATGGCGCTCGCGCAGCGGGCCATGGGCCACAACGTGCTCCTGATTGCACTGCTCGGCATGTTCGGGGCCGCCCTGTTCTATGGCGACGCCATCATCACGCCGGCCATCTCCGTCCTCTCGGCCGTGGAGGGCCTCAAGCTGGTGACGCCCGCCTTCGATCCCTACGTGGTGCCGCTCAGCCTCGTGATCATGGTCGGCCTCTTCGCGGTCCAGAGCCACGGCACCGCCCGGGTCGCCGCCTGGTTCGGCCCGATCACGGCCATCTGGTTCGCCCTCATGGCGGTTGGCGGGCTTCGTCACATCGCCGATGATCCCGGCATTCTCGCCGCGATCAGCCCGACCTACGGCGTCGCCTTCCTTGCCACGCACGGCTCGGCCGGACTGTTCGCCCTTGGCGCGGTCTTCCTGGCCGTCACGGGCGCCGAGGCGCTCTATGCCGACATGGGCCATTTCGGACGCCGCCCGATCCAGGTCGCCTGGCTCGGGTTCGTCCTGCCGTGCCTTGCCCTGAACTACCTTGGCCAGGGCGCGCTGCTCCTCGACGATCCCGGCAGGATCGAGAACCCCTTCTTCCTGCTCTATCCCGACTGGGCCCTCCTGCCGATGGTCGTGATGGCGACCATCGCCACCATCATCGCGAGCCAGGCGGTGATCACGGGGGCGTTCTCCCTGACCCAGCAGGCCATCCAGCTCGGGCTGCTGCCGCGCATGGAGATCCGCTGGACGTCCGAGACCGAGAAGGGCCAGGTTTATGTGCCCCGGGTGAACTGGCTCCTGCTCGCGGCCGTCTTGTTGCTGGTCGTCATGTTCAGGAGTTCGAGCGCCTTGGCGCACGCCTACGGCATTGCGGTCACCGGCACGATGGTGGTCACCGCCGTCATGGCGTTCTTCGTGGTCCGACGGTTCTGGAACTGGCCACTCTGGGCCTCGGTTGCGGTCATCGTGCCCTTCCTGCTCGTCGACGCGATCTTCCTGGCGGCCAACGCCCTGAAGATTCCCCAAGGCGGCTGGATGCCGCTCCTGGTCGGCGCACTGCTGGTCATGCTGATGGTGACCTGGCGGCGCGGGACGCGCATCCTGTTCGAGAAGACCCGCAAGGTGGACGTGCCGCTGCTCGAGCTCGTCACCATGCTGCAAAAGAGCCAGCCGCATCGGGTCAAGGGCACCGCCGTGTTCCTGACCAGCGATCCCGACACGGCTCCCGCGGCCCTCCTGCACAACCTCAAGCACAACAAGATCCTGCACGAGCAGAACGTGATCCTGACGGTGAGGACCGAGGACGCGCCGCGCGTTGCCGACGACGAGCGGGTCCGGATCGAGCACCTGGGAGACTCGTTCTGGCGGGCGACCATGAGCTTCGGCTACATGGAGGCGCCGAACATCCCGCGCGGACTGGTCCTCCTGCGCAGGCAGGGCTTCAAGTTCGACATCATGATGACATCGTTCTTCGTGTCGCGCCGATCGATCCGGCCCTCCGTCCGCGGCGGCATGCCGCTCTGGCAGGACAAGCTGTTCATCAGCCTGGCCAAGTCGGCCAGCGATGCCACGGACTTCTTCCAGATCCCGACTGGGCGAGTGGTCGAGGTCGGCACCCAAGTGACGGTCTGAATCGGCTCTTGGCCCATGGTCGCGAAGAGCACCGGGAACGTCTCGTAATGGCACGGGGCCGACCTTATCCGGATTTCCGGATTCGCGGCGTGAGCAGACTCTCATTTGGCCTGCTCAACATTACCTGCTGCCCCACTGCGAACCTTGGCTTCATTCATTCCGCCTCGCCATCGACAAGCATTCCGCCCTCCGGCCGATGCCCCTCATGCCTCAACGATAGCGTTGAGCCCGCCTTGTCAGGACTGATTCAACTCTCCACCCTCCCGTGAGATATGCCTCATTCGAGCCAGTCAATCCCCGCGACCGGGTTGCGCATGGTCCGGCACTCACAGCCCGAGAACGACGCGCCAACACTTGGCGGTTCCGAGCGCGCCCTTGCTGATCGAGCGATGCCTCGGGCGAAGTGGAGCCGCAGGTGGGGGATTGCCTTCATCCCGGCGGGGCTCGTGTGCACAATCGAGGCTTCGTTGGTGATCTCGATAGACCCCTGAGGGTACAGGTCGATCGGACGCAGCCGACGCATCGTTCCTCGTTGCCGGATAACCTTGACCCTGCGCCCAGTCGCTGTATCTCAGCCCATCTTGCCGGGGGGCGGTGCGTTGGACGACGACTTCGTAATTCAGCCGATCGGCGGCCTGCGGGCCGTGGTGAGCAGCGAGATCATTCTGGCCCGCTGCGCCAGTGTGCCGGAAGCCATCCGGGCAGCAGTACGGGTCGCCTCCCGCACGGCAAGTTATGGCCGCACTGTCCAGGTGCTGGTCGATGAGCCAGGGCGGGGCCGCACCGTGATCTGGGACTCGACGCGGGACGGCTTCAGCGGCGGCTGATGGATCAGGCCTCATTCGCATCGCCGTCGACCACAATGCCTAGTCAATAAAGGATGACAATGCTTCAGGACACTGCCGGCCACCGTGTTCTCCTGGTCGAGGATGAGGCCATGATCGCAATGCTGGTCGAGGACATGCTCGAGGACCTCGGCCATGAACTGGTCAGGGTCGCCACCCGCCTCGAGGACGCGGTTGCCGCCGCCAGGACCGAGGCCGTCGACCTGGCGATCCTCGACCTCAACCTGGGCGGTGCCCTGACCTATCCGGCGGCCGACGTGCTCGCGGAGCGGGGCATCCCGTTCATCTTCGCGACGGGCTACGGCAGCGGCGGGCTCAAGGACGGCTATGCCGCCCGTCCGACGCTGCAAAAGCCGTTCAACACGGAGGCGCTGGAACAGGCGATCGGTCAGGCGCTCGGACGCGGAGCCTGAGATCCTCCTGACGGCGGTATGGGCGCCGGGCACTCGGGATGGATTGTCGTCAATGGGACCCGAAACATCCTCGAGCGTTACAACAGGTTGGCATTGCATGCGGATGACAGGATGAACCATGAGCCGCGGGAGGCCGCACCGGGACGTTCCCCCGAGCAGGGCGGAACCTCGGCCGACGAACTGGCCTACCGCCTGCACCAGCAGGAACTGCTGGCAGGCTTCGGCGGCCTCGCGTTGCGGACGCCGGATTTCCTGGACCTGCTCCAGGAGGCCACCCGGCTCTGCGCGCAAGGACTGCACGTCCGGTACTGCAAGGCCATGGAGTACCTGCCCGACGAGAATCGGCTCATCGTCCGTGCCGGGGTGGGCTGGAAGCCCGGCACGATCGGGTCCATGACGGGTGCCGACCCGGAAAGCCCCACCGGCTACGCCTTCCGCACGGGAGAGCCCGTGATCTCGAGCCACCTCGGGGACGGGGACCGCTTCCGCACGCCCCGCATTCTGGCGGAGCACGGCATCCGGCGCGCCATCAACGTGCCGATCGCTACTGAGGCGAGCCGCTACGGCATCTTGGAAGCCGACAGCCCGGCCGAGGGGCGGTTCACCGGGGCCGACCTCGCCTTCCTGCGGGGGTTCGCCAACCTGCTCGGGGTTGCCCTGGAGCGGCAGGGCGGCGAAGAGAGGCTGCGCCTCGCGCATGCGCGCAATGAGGAAATCCTCGAGAGCATCAGTGATGCCTTCTACGCCGTCGACCGGGACTGGCGCTTCACCTACGTCAACCGCAGGGCCGAGGAGTGGTGGGGCCGCAAGCGGGAGGACCTGATCGGCAAGGTCTACTGGGACGAGTTTCCTCAGGCTGTGGGCAGCGAGGCCTACGAGGCCCACCAGCTCGCCCGGCGCGAACGGCGGACGGTGCACGTCGAGACCGTCTCGCCCCTGGGGCACTGGGTGGACATCGACATCCATCCGACCGCCGGAGGGGGGCTGTCCGTGTACTTCCGCGACGCCACCGAACGAAAGCGGGGCGAGCTGGCGCTGCGCCAGACCGAGGAGCGCTACAGGCTGGCGGCCAAGGCCACCAATGACGCGGTCTGGGATTGGGATCTCGTCGCCGACCGCATCCTGTGGAACGAGGCGCTCACCGCGCTCTTCGGCTACACGGACCTGGAGACGATGGGGGCATGGTGGAAGGACCACATCCATCCCGACGACCGCGAGCACACGGTGGAGGACTTTCACGCGGTGATCGCAGGAGACCGGGAACACTGGAGCGCCGAGTACCGCTTCCTGCGGGCGGACGGATCGGAGGCCTACGTCTTCGACCGCGGCTTCGTGATCCGGGACGGCAGCGGGAAGGCCGTGCGCATGATCGGCGCCATGCTGGACATCACCGAGACCAAGCAGGCGGAGGAGCACCAGCGGCTGCTCATCAACGAACTGAACCACCGGGTGAAGAATACGCTCGCCACCGTGCAGTCGATCGCCAGCCAGACCCTGCGCAATGCGACGACGCTGAACGAGGCACAGGCCGCGTTCGAGGCCCGCCTGTTCGCCCTCTCGCGCGCCCACGACGTGCTCACCCGCGAGAACTGGGAGGGAGCGAGCCTGCGGGCGATCGTCACCGAGGCGGTCCCGCCCTTCAGCAATGACCGCGAGGATCGCCTTCACCTCAGGGGAGCTGACGTGCGGCTGTCACCCCGGATGGCGCTGGCGCTCGCCATGGCCCTCCAGGAACTGTCGACCAACGCGGTGAAGTACGGGGCGCTCTCGAACGCGACCGGCGAGATCCGGATCCAGTGGATGCTCGACCACGCGCAGGTGCCGCCGCACCTGCACCTGCGCTGGGAGGAGAACGGCGGTCCTCCGGTGCAGGCGCCGAAGCGGCGCGGCTTCGGGACACGGCTGATCGAGCGGAGCCTGGCAATGGACCTGAACGGCGACGTCGAGATCCGGTTCGCCCCCAGCGGGGTCGTCTGCACCGTCGACGCGCCGCTCGAATCCATCGGCTCACCATCGCCAGGGCACGCAGGAGGGTAAGGGCTTCCCCGGACTGGATTTCTGCCCCCCAAGCTGCTCTAAGTCTTTCAACACAGACAAGAAAGCGGACGCGGGGCCATGAACTCGAACCTGAATGGAGCGCAGCCGATCGCACCCGAGCAGGGCGGCGATGCCGCCGATGAGCTCGCATATCGTCTGCGCCAGCAGCAGCTCACGGCACGGTTCGGCCTGTTCGCTCTCAAGACGCACGACATCGACGCCCTCCTTCAGGAGGCGGCCCGCACCTGTGCCGAAGGCCTGCACAGCGAGTTCTGCAAGGTCATGGAGTTCCTGCCCGCCGAGAACGAGTTCGTGGTCCGGGCCGGCGTGGGCTGGAAGCCGGGCGTCGTCGGCGCTGCCCGCACCGGGGCCGACCTGGACAGTCCCGCTGGCTTCGCCCTCAGGACGGGGCAACCCGTGATCTCCAACCACCTGGCCGAGGAGACCCGATTCCGTACGCCGAAACTGCTCGCGGATCATGGCGTCAAGCGGGCGATCAACGTCATCGTCCAGGGGGATGGTGGCGGTCCCTTCGGCGTCCTCGAGGTGGACAGCCCGACCGAGGGGCGGTTCACCGATCATGACCTCGCCTTCATGCAGGGCTTCGCCAACCTGCTGGGTGTCGCCATCGAGCGGCAGCAGGCGGAGGAGGAACTGCGGGCCAACAAGGCTCTGCTCCAGCAGGCGCTGGATGACCAGGATGTGTTGAACCGGGAGATCAGCCACCGGGTCAAGAACAGCCTCCAGCTCGTGGCCGGCCTGCTGAACATGCAGGGACGCGCGTCCGGGAACGACGACCTGCGCCGTGCGCTGGCCGATGCCGAAGCCCGGGTGCATACCATCGCCCAGGTTCACGACCGCCTCTGGCGATACAACGAGATGCGCTCCGTCAACCTGGCGGAGTTCCTGGGCGAGCTGTGCGCGAAGCTGCGAGGATCGGCGCCCCACTTCACGCTCGGATGCCACATCGATTCGGTCATCGTCCCGACCGATCTTGCCGTCCCCTTGGGTCTGCTGGTCAACGAGCTCGTGACCAACGCCTTCAAGTACGCCTATCCCGAAACCTCCGGCGAGGTCCGGGTCGAGCTGACGTCGGACAGCCCGGAGCGGCTTCGGCTGGAGGTGTCCGACGCGGGTGTCGGGCTGCCGGCCGACTTCAACCTGGCGCAGTCGAGGAGCCTCGGGATGCGGCTTGTCGCCAGCCTGACCCGGCAGCTCGGCGGGCAACTGGAATGGCAGGATGCCCGGCCCGGCACGAGGTTCGTGCTCGAGCTGTCGGCCCAGGACAACGGCCTGACCGCATCCTGACTGATGACATGGCTGGTGATCGGCATGAATCCTGCGCCCCTGGACCTCCAGGCTCGTCTTCGATCCTGGTCATCCCTGGTTTGCCGCAAGGCCGGAAAGCACCCCGGCTGGGTCTCGCTCCGGAAGGAAACGTCGGCCAAGTTGTCTCAGCCGATCCCTCCGGACTCGACCTCGGCCGATCCTTGCCTATCTGGGAGGCATTGTCTGAGATCTTGGCCTTAGGAACAAAGACCGTTGCTTCCGCTTTCGTCGGGCATGCCTGGCCCGAACCCCCATACCCGTGCTCTCATTCTGGTCGTCGAGGACGAGCCGCTCGTCCGCATGACTCTCGTGGATGTGCTGGAGGATGCCGGCTTCAGGGTGATCGAGGCCGCACATGCGGACGAGGCCCTGCGGGTGCTGGGTGCCGTCTCGGGCATCCATGCCGTGGTCACCGACGTGGAGATGCCGCGCGGCAGCATCAACGGCTTCGAGCTCGCCCAGAGGGTCCGCTCGGATCGGCAGGACATCGGAATCCTGATCGCGTCCGGGCGCGCCGCCCCCAAGGCAGGCGACTTGCCGGAGGGAGCCCTGTTCCTCGGCAAGCCCGTCCATCCCGAGACGCTGGTGCGGCTCCTCACAAGGCTCCTGACCTCCGATCAGGCGCGACGGGAGGATTAGGGCCTGTCCTTTTCGCCCCGGGCAAAGCGCTCATGCTCGCTGCTCAACCTGTCGATTTCCTGCGACTGAGCAGCCTCGGACTGGCCCAGGCTTTTTGAACGGGCGATCTGGGCACGCGCCTGTTCAATCGCCTGGGTGGCGTCATCGACGGCCTTGTCGAACGAGCGTCGGCTCGTTTCCGAGTGGCTCAGGCTGGACGGGGTTCCCGGTTCCCGGGACTCAGGCACGAGCGGAGGCCTCATCGTCCTCGGCCATGCGGTTCAGGGTCTGGGCCAGAGCGGCTATTGCCTCGCTCCGGGCTCTGATGTCCTCCAGCTCACGGCGGGATTGTTCGACGCGATCCAGAGTGTCCTGGAGCATCCGCCGCTGCTCGTTGATGGCAGGATGGGAGGAGGCGGGCTGATCGGGACGGGGCATGGGACACGGTGTCAGGATGCATGATTCTTCTATGACTTTCCTGTCATAGAGGATCTGACGGGATCCATGCGACATCTTTTCCCGAATGGCATCCGCCCTGTTCCAGGAAGCCCTCCCGAAAGTCGGCGGCCCGCCCAGCGTTAGCAGTCGAGGGCAGCCACCTGGGCCTGAAGCTTCACCCGCTCGGCCTCGTTGTAGCGCCACAGGTCAAGCACGGCTTGAGCCATGTGAGCTCGCCACCAGCTTGGCGAAATTGACAAAGGCGCCCGCTCGGTGAGCACCACAGCGAACTCTTGTGGATGTCAACGCTTCTGTGCACTCTGCGAGCTTCAGGAAATGGCACGGGGTGGACCTTAGCCGTATTTCCGCAGTTGTGGGGCAAGCGGACCTCCGTACGGCCACGCTTAAGGACAGGACGTGACCCTGGTTGTGTAAAAACTCAAACGGGTCCAGTTCCGACGAACTATTTGTACAATTTCATGGGTCCCGACCGCGGAATATCCGGCCTGCTCAAGCCGGCACGACACAAAATTGCTGCGCCGAGTGACGCATCAGCGTTTTTACACAACCAAGACCCAAAGCTGACTCAGTCACATCGGCAGGCGTCCCTTTATCGCATGCGCGCGTGCACTGTAGGTGATGCGGTCGTCGCCGTCTGCGGGGAGGCGCGCACGCACCCGGCTCTTGAGCGTCTCGACGTCACCAGATGCCATTGCGGCGATCGTCGGGCCAAGCGAACCAGCCTTCAGGCTGGTCATCCAGAAGTCCTCAAACCCCGCGAATATCCGGTGCACCGTGATCTCCCGCGTCTCCACAGCGTCGAGACCGGCATCCGTCCACAGGTCATGCATCACGTCCATTCGGGATGCATTCATTTCCGGCGGGCGCGGGGGCGCAACGCCCATGGCGCGCATCTCGACGAGGACCGGATCGAGTGGAAATCCGCCCCCCAGCATGTCCCACATGTAGGCCGCGACTGTGCCGCCTGGTCTCACCACCCGCGCCATCTCCGCGATGCCTTTGGCCGGTTCGGGAACGAAGACAAGGACCAACGCCATCACGGCTGCGTCGAACCTGTCCGGCGGGAAGGGAAGGGCCATGGCATCGCCCTGGCGAAACTCCACCCTGCGCGTCGCAGGTCGGGTACGTGCAAAGGCAAGCTGCCCTTCGGACGGATCAATTCCGTGGACCTCCTCCGGGGCGCAGCGCTCGACCAGCAGTTCGGTGAAGGCTCCGTTGCCGCAGCCGATGTCGATCCACCGCAAACCTGAGGGTGGCGCCAGCCAATCGAGGAAGATCCCGCCGGCAAGCTGGCTCCAGATCCCCATCACCTGCTCATAGGCGGCGCCGTCATCGAAGCGAATTGTCCGTCCGACCATTGGTGCCTTCCCGTCACAGCCCGTTGGTCCAGCCGCCTGAGAGCATCATCCTGCTCGTGCTATCGGAACCCGAACGCTACAGTATCTGATAGTCAGGCCGGGCTATGGTCCGTTCCTGTGAAGGGTTTCGGATGCCGGCCATCACAGACGCAGCCAGATGCACCGGGGCCGGCGTCCGAAAGCCTCCAGGGAACGAACCCGCGGGATGCCGGTCGCAGGTTTTGCCCTATGGGGATTTGACGGTTACGCCTGGTCCTCTGTGGCCGGATAAACGCGTTTGGCGAGTGGGACGCGAGTGTTCAGCAGGGGGCGAGGGCACGTGAGGCCCGCAGAGGGTGCGACGCGGTCGTTGAAGAGCGGAGGATGTCAGCGTTGTGGGTCGTGCGGCTGAGGCCCGCGACCTGGACTGCACGTAGCGCTCCGGCCGCCGATGGTGAGTGTTCTCGGCGGTAGTGCAATCCGGTGAAGGGTTCAAGATCATGGCGTGTGCGTCCCAGGCGGTGCACGGGCCTGGGGGCCACGCGCGAAGGTCTCGAGGACGATCATGCGGCCGCCGCAGCAGGGGCAGCGCAGCCTCCTGTCCGTGGGTGCGGCGGGGCCGGCCTTGTCCGTGCCACCACAGTCCGTCTCAGGCTCCGGCACGGTGAGCAAGGCGCGGGCCCGCATGAGGTTCGCCTTGCGCCCGGCGCTGGCGAGAAGACCGTAATGGCGAATGCGGTGGAAGCCCTTGGGCAGCACGTGGAGCAGAAACCGCCGGATGAACTCGCCCGCATCGAGTGTCATCACCTGGTAGCGTTCAGGGCCATTGCGACGATAGTCCTTGTAGCGGAAGGTGACGCCCCTCTCGTCGAGCGAGATCAGCCGAGAGTTGGAGATCGCGACGCGGTGGGTGTAGCGTGACAGATAGGCCAGCACCGCCTCGGGTCCGGCGAAGGGAGGCTTGGCGTAGACGAACCACTTCGTCCGGCGCAGGGGCGCCAGGAAGCCGGCAAAGGCACGGCGGTCGCTCAGGCCCGCATGATCGCCGAAGAACTGGAGATGCCCGGCCGCATGGGCGTCGGTGAGCTTGGACAGGAACAGCCGTCGAAACAGCCGCGAGAGAACGCGCACGGGCAGGAGGAAGCCCGGCCGGCACGCCACCCACCGCTTGCCATCGAGCGAGAGGCCGCCGCCAGGCACGATCATGTGGACATGCGGGTGGTGGGTCATGGCCGAGCCCCACGTATGGAGCACGGCGGTCAGGCCGATGCGGGCACCAAGATGGCGTGGATCGGCCGCGATGGTCAGCATCGTCTCGGCGGCGGCGCGGAAGAGCAGATCATAGATCACCGCCTTGTTCTGCCAGGCGATGGCGGCCAACCGGGCGGGCAGCGTGAACACCACATGGAAGTAGCCCACCGGCAGCAGATCGGCCTGGCGCGCGGCAAGCCAGTCCCGCGCCGCGGCGCCCTGACACTTGGGGCAGTGCCGGTTGCGGCACGAGTTGTAGGCGATGCGGACCTGGCCACAATCCTCACAGGCCGCGACATGGCCGCCGAGGGCTGCGGTGCGACAGCTCTCGATCGCCGCCATCACCTTGAGCTGGCCGAGGCTGAGATGGCCGGCCTGGGCCGCACGCCAGGCGGCGCCATGGCGATGGAAGATGTCGGCGACCTCCAGCGGTGGGCGGCTCACCGCCGCCGCGTCATTCGTCCGGCCTCGCCCCGTCCTCCGTCGCCAACCAGATCCGGTCGAGCGGGCTCATCACGGTGCGGATTGTGCTGGTGGCAACGCGGGCATAGAGCGCGGTGGTGTCGAGCTTGGCATGGCCGAGCAGGACCTGGATGACGCGAATGTCGATATCCTGCTCCAGGAGATGCGTGGCGAAGCTGTGGCGCAGGGTGTGCGGCGTCACCCGCTTCGGGATCCCGGCGGCCTGGGCTGCGGCGTGGACGGCGCGGTTCACCTGACGGGTCGACAGCGGCATGACCGGATTGCGGCCCGGGAACAGCCAGCCCTGCGGCAGCATCAGACCGCGGCGGCTTCCCTCGCGCCACCAGGCGCGCAGGAGCTCGAGCAGGTGCGGGGAGAGCATGGCATGGCGATCCTTGCGGCCCTTGCCCTGCTCGATGCGGATCAGCATGCGGGTGCTGTCGATGTCGGTCACCTTGAGCGATACGACCTCGGAGACCCGCAGTCCGGCGCCGTAGGCTGTACCCAGCGCGGCCCTGTACTTCGGCCCTGGCGCCGCTTCGAGCAGCCGCGTCACCTCCTCGAGGCTGAGCACCAGCGGCAGCGTGCGCGGCTGGCGGACGAGCGTGAGACGGCGGGCGAGATCGGGCCGGTCCAGGGTCACGGTGAAGAAGAAGCGCAGCGCCGCGACGGCGCTGTTGATGCCCGGCGGCTGGAGGCCCGCCTGCGTCTGGTGCACCTGGAAGCGGCGCAGGTCCTCGGCGGTGGCCCTGTCGGGAGAGCGGCCGAGGAAGCCGGCGAAGGTCTTCACGTATCGGATGTAGTCGTGCTGGGTCTTGGCGGTGAAGCCGCGCACGGTCATGTCCTCGATCATGCGCTGACGCAAGGCGCTGCCGGCCGGTGGCGACGGGTGGACGATCATGGGGCGCTCCTCTCGAGCTGAAGGTTGACCCTTCATGCTCGGAGGCAGAGCAGCCTCCGTCACCTCTGATCAATCACAGCCTCGCTGACATCAGAGGCTCAGCTCCAGCCTTGAAAGGCGCACCCTCCCGCGCGAGCGGGTTCGTTCCATGGCACTGGGCTGACCTTGTCCCAAGTTCCGCGGTTGCGCGCTGAGCGGACCTCCATTCGATCCGCTCTACGTTACACTTTGTTAAGGCTTGTTGGATGCCTGCCGCGGCGGAACGGAACCGCGGCACGAGCGGCAGGCGTTCGACAAGCCTCAAAGGAGGAAACCGCGGAGCACCGTGCTGACGCTGCGGATGTTATGGGGATT